>JABMMY010000175.1 GCA_013205415.1 Deltaproteobacteria bacterium | reverse complement strand
TTCGGTTTTCGGATCGGCTTTCGGATCGGCTTTTGAATCGGCTTTCGAATCGGTGGCAGTTTTAGTGGCCTCCGGCCGTCGATTTTGATTCATCGCCATTGAAATTCGATCTTTAAAGGGCTCATTTACTTTAATACTAATAGTATCGCCCACAAGCCTTCCGCCTGAAGCATTGTAGATTGAATTCCATCTAGAATCCTCACTCCACAAAGAGCCCGGCTCTCTCTTTGCGGCCTTTGAAATTTCATACCGATGTCCTACTTTAGGGGCCACGCCCATCTCCTCTGGGGGCGCACTCTTAGTTCCAAACCAAGCACATCCGGGAATAAATAAAAGTAAACCCACAGCACTTACCAGTCGCACACGAACCTCCTAGTATTTTAGTGAAGAGAAACTTCGCCAGATTTAATCACTTTGGCTTGGCTGATCTTTTTAGTATTTATATTTTCAATTCTTATCCATTGATTTTCTCGGCCCTGCTCGAGCGCCTTGACTCTAACGGCCACTCGTAAAGTGGGGGTCTCTCTAACCAATTCGATCATCTCCCCAGAATTTACCAAATAGGGGGCCTGTGTTTGATTAAACGCAATGACGGTTCCTGGATTGATGTAACCCCTAGCTCTAAATGTTTTTAAGCTCTCCATCCGATCATAAAATCCTGTAATTCGAAAAGGAGAGACCTCTCTTTCCTGAAGGCCACAATTTTCATTCGTAAAGGCTTCGTTATTTTGAATCACCGTTTTCGCAACCATGACGGCCGCATATAATTTTACCGAGGCGGTTCCAAAGGCGTGTCGAGTTGTCCTATTTTCCTGCCATGCCATTTCAAAATTGATAAGTCCTAGTGCTGGACGGGGTTCTACAGCCATGACCGTCGCCTCCTGTGGGATGATCTCTTTTGAAAAAACCCTCTCCACCTCCACGCGACCCCTATTTTTAAAATCCGCAGAAATATAACTCCTCAGTTTTTCGGCCGGAGTTATTTTCTCCATAACGATAGGTTGTGGCGTCATAGCCCAAGAGCTAAAACACCCTATGGCCAATAAAAAAAGAGGAGATAATATTTTCATAGGTTACCTAATGACTGTAGTGGTACTTTGTAAAAGTTGATCGACGGTTTGAATGACCTTTGAATTCATTTCAAAGGCCCGTTGAGCTGTGATCATATCGGTCATTTCATGAACTACATCCACATTGGAACTCTCAATATAGCTTTGCATGATAGCACCGGTGGTGCCGGTATTAGGATTCCCAATGTTGGGTTGGCCACTTGCTTCAGTCGATAGATATAGATTTTTTCCATGAGCCTTTAAGCCCGCATTGTTTACAAACGTCGCTAATTGAATTTGTCCTAATTGGCTTCGTTCAGACTCTGAAACCAATCCATAAACGGTTCCATTATCGGCAATTTCAATTTTTTTAATATTACCTGGCACTAGAATCTCAGGCTGTAAAGGGAATCCATCGATCGTTTCAATTCTTCCTACCGAGGATTTATAGAAGGATCCATCACGGCTATAACCTGTTTCCCCCGTAGGCATTCCGATCATAAAAAAACCATCGCCCCTTACCATCATATCGAGATCACGACTGGTGTGGACGGGATTGCCCATTTCAAAGTTTCTCTGGGTTCCGCTGACCTTCACTCCCATTCCTCTTTGGATTCCCACCGGGGCCTGAGTTTGGGCGGAGGTATTGGCGCCAGGCTCCTGTAGAGTTTCATAAAGTAGATCCTGAAACTCTGCTCTCTCTTTTTTGTAGCCATTAGTATTCACATTAGCGAGATTATTAGAGATGCTATTAATTTGGGCCATTTGAGCTTCCATTCCAGAGGCTGCGGCCTTTAATGCTGTAATCATAAGAGTCTCCTTGTGGCTAAATTATTTTTATTTTGCCAAGTCATTTACCGTTTTACCGTCGACCTCTTGGTGAGTTTTGATGGCCTGTAAATGAGATTCATAGGCTCTAGTCGCCTCTATCATTCTAGTCATTTCAGAAATCGGATTCACATTTGAACTTTCAATAAACCCTTGGTGCGTCTTTGTTTTTATCGCTTCATTATTAAAATTTGAGGGGTTTACATTTTTGAAATAGGTATTTCCACTTTTTTCTAACCATTGTTCTTCGTGAAACTCCTCGATGTTTAATTGCCCTACATCCGCCCCTCCCTGACGAATGATTCCCTCTTCTGTGATGCTAATAGAACCATTCCTCATTTGGATAAATCGCTGCTCGGGACTGGGATTTCGTGTAGGGGATGGAGTTTGTTTGCCTGAACTATCAATCACCCCGAAAAGATCTCCCTCGATTGGAGTGGAGCCTTGGACCTTATTCGCCTTAGAAAGAACGGGATAACCATTAGTGGTCACAAGAATTCCCTGAGGAGAAATATTAAAATTTCCCTGCCGAGTGTATTGAACTCCTGAAGGGGTTAGGACCTCAAAAAATCCTTTTCCCTCTAGAGCGATGTCTAAATTGCGACCCGTTTTTTCAATATTTCCCTGACGAAAGTCGGTATAGACTCCGTCCATTTCTACAAAGCTTTTATCTCCCGAGGGTCGGCCATTCAACGAGGAAGAGGAGATAATTTCTCTGGGTAACGATTCGACAGAATCATTTCTTCTGAGGTCGGTCAGGTATTCATTGAAGGTACCCGAATCCTTTTTAAATCCTGCGGTATTAGCATTGGCTAAATTATTCGCAATCAATTCAAGCTCGTGACCTTTTGCGATTCCGCCCGACAGGGCTATATAGACTCCCTTATCCATATTTAATTCCTCTCAAGTTTTTTTATTAAAAAACCGAACTCTCTACAGGTTAGTTTACCTTTTCTGCCTTTAAGGAAAGCAACTTCGAGGCCAGCTTCTTTACGCTAGACCCACATTGTTAAACGCTATTATTTAGGAACTATTTTCCTTTTGTTATGGAAAATTTTTCCGGAATTTTTATTTAAGAATTTGAGAAGAACCCAATTTCAAAAGGTTCGCCTAAAACCTCGGTTTCAGAACTCTAACCCCATCCAAAAACAGACTAAACTGGTGACAAAAAAAGACCTTTTTCTTCGAAGATCCTAACTGGAAAAACAATATAAAAATCAATAGTTTGTGGTATATTAAACCGAGCAATAGCATGCCATTAAATGTCCTTGATTAAAGCTATCTTTTCAATTATTGTTCCATGTCTCAGGGGGGATTGAGTGCAATTTTTAGTTCTAGGTTTATTCTTTTTATTTCCATGTTCTTCCCGCGCGCAAACGATTATTTTAGAGGCCTTCGGAGATTCTCTAACTGCAGGTCTGCTAGCTCATACCAATACCACTCATCACAATGAACTATCGGACGTGAGTATCATACTCTCCGATCTCACGATGTTTAAACTTACTAAGGACCGTTCCTATTTACTAAAGCATGAAAGACCCCAATCGGCATGGCCCCAGGTATTGGCTAATCTACTTTCCACGAAGGAAACTCAGTTTGAGGTGCGTAATTATGGATTAAGTGGGGCCCAAAGCAATACGTTAGAAACTCAGGTCATTCAGGCAAAGGCCGTTAGCGAAGCTGAACCTAATATTGCGTTTTTCTTCATTGGACATAATGACCTTTGTCACAATACCGGAAGCCAAGAGATGTTAGTGTCCGACTACTCTACTAATTTTAATAAGGCCATTTCAGAATGGGATCGAAGGCACAAGGGTAGCAAAGCCTATTTCATGTCGATTGCAGAAATTAATCGTATCTATCCTTTGCTAGACAATCATGTTTGGTATGAAGGTGATAAAGGACGCTATCGCTGCAATGAAAACTGGGAAAGACTTTTTCCCTACTGTATTTCTCACTACAAAAAATTTCAGGAAAAAACTTTAGATAGCTATTTAGTACCAAGAATTGAAGCCATCAATCATTCTTTATTTGCTATGGCTGAAGAGTGGAAAAAGAAAAGCACTAGAAATCAGTATTTTCATATTGAGATGGACTCGCGGGCAGAATTTAAGAAAAATTACTTCGCAGTCGATTGTTATCATCTATCTAAAGACGGGCAGGCCTTTGTGACCGATCAGATTATTAAGCAAATTAGCTGGCAATACTAAAAATCCCCTTTAAAATCGATGGCATTTAATTAAGCCAGTTTTTTTTCAGCCATCCGACCTAAATCGTGAGTCACTTCATGAAACTTAAAGTTACTAGGTACTAGACTTTTTGAAAACTGAGCCCACACTCGCTTGGTATCCATGGTTTCATTACAAAGAAAAATATTTACAATCGCCATTTTGTATTCCGGCCAGGTGCTAATAATAAAATGAGATTCCTTTAAAATAAGACAAAGTGTGAGGCCATGCGGTTGAAATTTATAGGAGGAGGATTTAACTACAGTGGCACCCTCAGCCTTCAAAGCTTCTCTGGCTACCTTTTCAAGTGTTTTTAAATCGCTAAGATCGGCTTCACAACCGTAAGCATCTATAATGAGTTCTGTAATATGGGACATGAGCCATCCTATTTTCAAAAGTTTTATTAAATTTTAACATCAAAAATAAAAATGATTATATAATTTTCATAAACCATGACCTCAAACCAATCTCTATACCTATATTTTTGTGCCGGCCTAGTCGCCTTTACCTGTGTAGCCTATGAATTGCTTCTGGGTAGCTATGCTACGTTCCTAATGGGAGCTAGTATCTTTCAGTACTCTCTAGTGATCTCTCTCATGATGCTGAATATGGGAATTGGAGCTTTCGTCACTAAAAGACTGGAGAAAAATTGCTTTCAGGCATTTCTTTTGGTGGAGATTCTATTGTCGTGGTGTGCCATATCAGCTGTACCCCTCATGTATCTCTCCTTTGCGCTAAACTTTGCGCCTTCAAAGGTTCTAATATTTTTTGTGTCTTTACTCGGGCTAGGAATTGGAATGGAAATCCCTCTCCTCTCTCACATGAACCCCTCTCCTAAATCACTCTCCCAAATTCTATTTTCCGATTACCTTGGTGGATTTCTTGGGGGACTAGCCTTTCCTATTTTATTATTTCCTTGGTTGGGTTTTTTTCAAATCGGAGCCCTACTTGGACTTATCAATGCTTTAATCGCTCTTTCATTCTTAATACTATTTCGACAGCCACTCAAACGATCACTCACCCTATGGTATTTCTTAATAGGAACTACCCTAGTATTTTGCCTGACAGAGGTACTATTTGCGGAAACGATTAGAATCGCCATGGAAGGTTATCTGTTTGGAATCGATAAGAGGCTATAAAAAAAGCTGCCTTGAGTCGATCAAGACAGCTTTGCTAAATATCAAATAAAAAATTTTTTAGTTTAAAAAATCTTTAAAGGCTTTTCCGGCACGAAATTTTGGAACTGTGCAAGCAGGAATTTTAATCGCTGCGCCAGTTTGTGGATTGCGTCCTGTTCGGGCCTTTCTTTTCGATTTAGTGAAGGTTCCAAATCCAACTAAGGTGACGTCGTCCCCTTTTTTCACAGCCTTTTTTACCACATCGATAGTACAGTCAATAATACGCTCGCAATCAGCTTTAGTTAATTCTAACTGTGAAGCGAGTTGTTCAACGAGTTGCGCTTTGTTCATTTTAAGGTTTCTCCTAAGTCGTAATTAGATTTTTTATCAAACGAATCGGAGTTCTAACAAACTGTGTTTTTTCGGTCAAACAATAAATAGGTGAAAAATATTTTTTTCCGCTTGCCAGAACAAAAATTTCACAGTCCTATCCTAGGTGCCCATGAATAAAAAGTTTGACATCATTTATTACTTTATTTTCTCTCTATTTTTTTTTGTAACCTCCTGTACTGTGCTTCGATCCCCCAGTGTAGCTCCTAAATCTCTTAAAGTTATTTTTGTTCTTCCTACATCCCAATCGATTACTGTCGACTGCAATGAATCTCCTTGCGTGGAAAAACAAAGTTTAACGATGGAGGGGCTTTTCCGATTGTCGTATAAAAACAATCAACTCACCCTGAATCGAACCTTGGCAGAGTCCATTTCCTTTTCTTCAGATCATAAGTTACTCATTCACCTAAAAAAACAGATTCTCTGGTCGGAGGGAACCCCTTTGGTCGCCGCTCACTTTATAACCTCTTGGAAGAAAATCCTAAGCTCACATAATTTCAATAGGGCCTCTCTTTTATTTTCCATAGCCAATGCTCGAAGTTTTTTCGATAAAAAAATTCCTTTTAGCGAAGTAGGAATTCATGAGATAGATTCTCACACCCTATCGATTACCTTCAATGAAGACACGCCCACCTTCTTATCGGTTTTGGCAAATCCAATTTTGTGGCCCACATTAGAAATTAAAGACCCCAAACAGGATGGGCAGATCCCTTCACTAGGCCCTTTCTTTGATTCGAAATCTTCAAATAAAAAAAATATTTTTCTCACAAAAAACCCCAACTATTGGGGACCTCCATCTGCTTTAAATAAAATTGAGATGATTTCAGTTACCGATTCCCAAATTGCAAAACTAGCCTTTGAAGATAAGCAGGTCCCCCTAGTTATTGGAGCTCTTTCCGGTATGAATAGCGCTGAGACAGATTATTTTGAAGGACGAAATCGGTATGTACTATTACTCAATCCTAAATCCCCGTTTTTTAAATTAAACTCGGTTAGAAAATCTTTTCTGCAGTCGATCAATAAAAATGAGTGGAATAAAATGTTACATCTGAATTTGTTGTTGCCTACAACACTAGACCTCTTTTCTACAATCTCTTTTAAAAGACCCTCGGCTGAACCCCTTCTTAACAATAAAATTGAAGATAGCTCTTTAAATTTTTTTAGTCATTTAAACCAAGGGATAACCAAAGAAAAAACAAAACCTTCACTCGTAATGTCTTTCCAGCAAAACCCGTTAAATCGTGACATTACGCAAAACTTACAAATGCAGTGGTTAAAGCAATGGAATCTAGTGGTCGAATTAGATTCTTGGACTCCACTTAAAAACACTAAGAGATCCCAAACCAGCTTAAGGGCACCCGACCTTTTACTTTTACCGATTCAGCGTAACTATTTTGCCGAGGGAGAGGGACTTAAAAATATTTTTCAACGAACCCTAGCGATGGCCGACCCCAAAACTGCGGCACCCATCATAGCTCAATTCAAATTATTTCAGACACAAAGGTTAACCTCTCCAGAGGCCACTCACAAAATATTTAATCAAGCGGAGTCATTTTTAATTGATGAAGAGGCGCTTTTCTATCCCCTTTTTTCCGACACTCAAACGATTTATCGAGATCCTAATCTATCAGGTCTTATTCTAGACCCTAATGGCGGTGTCAATTTGGCTGGAGTGAAGTTTTAAAACCCTGAAGAGTTAATAGATCTATTTAACTAGGATATCACTGCGAAAGATTAGGTACAAAACCCGGCCTTCATCGACCCCGTTTTAACTACCTTTCCATTTTTTTCTAATCGATATTGTAGTTGTGGTTCACAGCCAGTTTTTCCTTGGGTGAGCCTTCCTAAAAACATTTGATCACCTAACTTAAAGGTGTACCAAGTATTCCCATCACTTTTAACTCGCTTACCGGTGACCGAGCTCTCTGAAAAATCGGTAGCTAAAATCCCACTGAACTCCATCGCTTCAGGAGCCTCTTTGCCCAGAATTTGACGACGAGGAATTCCCACATACTTAATATCTAAATACAGATCAGGACCTCCAAAGGCCTCACGTCTTTCTGGCATGGCCTGTAGCACCGGCCAAGAGTACGCATAAAAAAGGCAAAAATTAGGAATGATTAGAGCTAAGAATTTGAAAGAGTATTTTGACATAGGTGTTTAAAGTTGTCGCAACCTACCAAGTTTTATTATTTTTCTCAAGCTAGTTTCGCCTGTTTTACAGTCGCTCGGGCCACCTAAAGGTGACAAAATTTGTTGCCTCGTTTTTCCCTTGAGGTTTCAATGGTTTTCCTTCAATCTTAATTAACAACAACAACTTCGGAGAGATAATTATGAAATATATTTTAAGTTTATTTATTTTGGCATGGGTTTCATTCCCCTCCTTTTCTGCACCCACCTCTACTGGGCCTGAGATGATTAACCAGGTACAGACCTACCGATTTGGTGCCTGTAATTGGTGGAGCCTGAGTCAAGGCGCCGGCGGCAGTGGCTATTCCTGCACCCAATACCCCCAGAACATTAACGTTCCCGATGCTAGGGATGTCATTAGAGCCTTAGAACAGGCAGAACAGAGAATCTCTGCTTTAGAGGCTAAAATAGGTGGGCTCGAGGCTAAACTGGAAAAGAGTGAGTAGTTTAATCGACCAAATTAAGGTGGGTCTCGATGAGACTTTAGAGGAGCAATTAGCTTGGCTGGCTCCGGGATATGGCACCTATCGGATCTTAAAAAAATCGATAGATGCCAGACAACAGGTGCCTTATTGGATGTATCGAGTGGAGACGTTTCCTCCTGGAGAAACTCCTGATGTGAACACTTTTCCAGTCGACCGAGTAAAAAAAGCTCCTAAAGAGAGACCGATTATTATCGGAGCTGGCCCTGCCGGACTTTTTGCTGCGTTAAGATTGGTCGAGCGTGGAATTCCCTGCATTCTTTTTGAACAGGGCTCCGAAGCTACCCAGAGAATGAAAAGTATTGCGGCCTACTGGCGGTATGGCAATTTAAGTAAAACT
Source organism: Deltaproteobacteria bacterium (assembly GCA_013205415.1). GTDB lineage: Bacteria > Bdellovibrionota > FAC87 > UBA2466 > UBA2466 > UBA2466. The sequence goes on along the minus strand of JABMMY010000175.1, from coordinate 3,271 downwards.
AATAATGTATGTTTTGGTGAAGGGGGTGCGGGTCTTTACTCCGATGGCAAACTCATCACAAGAATTAAATCTCCACACATTCCCTATGTCTTAAACCGTTTGGTGAAATTTGGGGCCCCTGAAGAGATTCAATATCTTTCTAATCCACATGTGGGCTCCGATAAAATCAGAAAAGTCATTCCACCAATGAGAGAATTTCTTAAACAAAATGGCTGTGAGATATTTTTTGATACTCCCGTTGAAAAGGTAGTTTTTCAAAATGGAAAAGTTTCAGGTGTTTTATTAAAAGAGGGGCAAGCCATAAGTTCCAACACCGTCGTATTAGCCACCGGCCATTCCTCCGTAGATATTTTACAACATCTCTTTACCGATTCTGTCTATATGGAAGGAAAATCCTTCGCCATTGGGCTACGTGTGGAACACCCTCAAAAAGAGATAAATCGTATCCAATACAAAAGTTATGCGGAACACCCTTCCTTAGGAGCCGCCAATTACCGACTGGCCCGCCACGATAAGAAAACAGGTATTGGCGTTTATAGTTTCTGCATGTGCCCTGGAGGTTATGTAATTTCTAGTGGCACAGATGAGGATGGCATTGTCAGTAACGGAATGAGTAACTACAAACGCAATTCTCCCTTTGCCAATGCGGCTATTGTAGTTTCAGTCGATTACGAAAAGTCCTTTGGTAAAGATGTGTTTTCAGGGTTGATGCTTAGAAAAGAATTAGAACAAAAGGCTAAAGCGGCAGTGGTAGCTAAGGGCGGCAATAAACAATTTCCCAGTCAAAGTGTCTTAGGATTTTTAGATAGAAAAGAGGTGGCCTTACTTCCCTCCTCCTCCCCCTCAGGCTGTGTACCCGCTAGATTAGACACTTTACTTCCATCAGAAATCTCAAAAAAACTGGCCGATGCCCTTGAAACATTTAGTCGAACGATGCCCGGTTTTATCTCACCTCATGCTCAACTTTTAGGTGTTGAAACTCGCACCTCCTGTCCGATTCGAGTGGTTAGAAATGCAGATACTTTTCAATCGGTCAGTCACGAGGGGCTTTATCCTGCAGGTGAAGGGGCTGGATATGCAGGGGGAATTACAAGCGCTGCGGTAGATGGAGTCAGAATAGCCGATGCCATCGCCATTACTATTGAGAGTTGAAAAATAGATACCTGACACATTTTTTTTTATCTGATGTAGGTCCCCTTCCATCTGTTTTGCGGTTTTGTAGCCTCTGTTAAAGTCGTATAATATTTATTCTGTATACCTTCTGTCTCCGTATTTTCACGAATTCACCGTCTGAGAATCACCTATCTCACTATTTAATAATCACCCGTTACTATTAGCGCGCCTTTTTTGTCACCTGAGCAATAGTCACCTCGATAAAAAAAGACTCACATCGTTTTTAATCCTACGTTTGTGAATCGCCCTCCTTTTATTTATTAGGAACACTCCTTGCAGCCTCATCAGGAAATGTTCCAGTTTTTATTCTGGGAAAAAAAGGAACCAAGGGGTTTTTAGATGTTTACTAAAAGAATACTATTTTCAGTTTTATCCACTGCGCTTATTTTTATTACCGGCTGTAAAATTGAGACACCGCCTCTCAGTATTAATGTGGATGGAAGCCCTGTAGGTTCGGTTAGCACTCAACTCTCTTGTGCGGCCTCGGTCCCAAGTACCATTACTGCGATTCACAACAATGTATCGATTCCAATTAACCTCCAAGTCGCTGGGGGCTCTGTCCCTTATAGTTTCTCAGGAATTGTCGGAAATTTTCTGTCTCAGGTCACCATTAGTGATACCTTTGAAAACACGGGGTCTACTAATATTCAGGTCACTCGAACCTACGCAATAGCAGACTCTATAGGAAGTTCTGCTCTGTGCTCCTTAACGGTTACGGTAGTTCCTGATGTTGCCCCTTCTGCTTTAGCCTGTGCTTTTTCTATCGACAATCAAGGTGCTCCCCTAGGAACACTTATTAACTTGGGAGTTACCGTCTCAGGTGGCGTGGCTCCTTATAACGCTAGTCTTTATACTGCAGGTGCCGATAGTACTTACTCTAGTGTGTTAACTCAAACTGCGACCGAGACCTTTTCTGCTTACGTTATTTATGGAGTTGCAGGATTAAAAACAGCCTCCGTTAGAATGACCGACTCGGTAGGTACCGCGGTGACCTGTTCTCAAGTTGTAACCGTTATTGGGGCACCTTCGGTGAGTGTTGCGGCCAGCCCCTCTTCAACTGTAGTTTCAGGTTCCTCTATTACTTTAACTGCCCAAACAAGTAACTTTGGTTCTACCCTTCCCACCATTACCTTTTCTACTACTAGTGGCGGCGTCACCTTCACTGCTGTGGGAAATACTATCGTAGTAGGAACTACCGATGGACAGGCCAGAACTATCATAGTCAATGTGGAGGCAACTACGGCCACTCAACAGGCCACTACCGCCATCACGTTAACCTTTACCGCCCCAGCACAGAGCTTAAATTGTTCACTCTCCCACTTAACCGGTTTTTATCAAGTAGGCGACATCGTAACTTTTAATGTCTCGGCCCTCTTAGGCCAATCTTTAGCTCTGACGAGCTTATCTGCTCAAGACGGAACCGTTTTAGATTATCTTGGAGCCAGCCATGCCAGAGTTAGATTTAATAGCGCGGGATACAAAACAGTTTCTGCTACAGCTAGCTCGATCAGCACTGGCGCCCTTTGTAATGGTGGTGCAACTTTAACAGATAACGTTTCTATATTAGGAGTCACCCCCACTACCTTATCCTGCTCTGCAGTTACCACCTATAATCCCTCCTATCGAGGAGAATTCTTTTTGGCTAGAGCTGTAGTACCCGCAGGGGTTGGTGTAGGAACGGTGAGATTAGTCGATATTAAAACTAGCTGGAGTGCACAAACCTCCTATAGCTACTACAACGACGCCACTAGCTCTTACATGGCGATTTACAATGTAGGATCTTTCCCTATCAATCTCACAGTTAGAGACTCTGCTGGGAATGAAGCGACCTGCTCTACCACACAGGTTATTTATTAATTTAAATTAATTTAATAGGTGGCCCCAAATACCTTTTAAAAAAATGGGTACCGTGACTGTATTATTAGAAAAAATTAACTACCTTACCGAATCGTAGCAGTTATGATGCTGGTCTTGAAATGTTTTTAGAACTTCGAGAATAAAAAAAAGAGCCATCCGTAGATGCGCATTCCACTAATGAAATTATAATTCATTGTTTTTCACGGTGAGTCCTGATGGGTGGTTTTGAGAGTTTTCATAT
>JABMMY010000174.1 GCA_013205415.1 Deltaproteobacteria bacterium | reverse complement strand
TCATGATTTCGCAAATCACACCTGCTGGCTGTAGTCCAGCAAGTCTCGCTAAATCCACACTACCCTCGGTTTGGCCGGCCCTCACAAGGACGCCACCCTCTTTCGCTCGCAATGGGAAAATATGGCCGGGCATTACCAAATCACGAGGACCACTTTTAGGATTCGTGGCTACCTGAATGGTACGAGCGCGATCTGCTGCTGAAATTCCAGTAGTCACTCCACTCGCAGCTTCAATCGAAACGGTAAAAGCGGTCCCAAAAGGAGATTGGTTTTCTTTCACCATCATAGGAATTTGTAATCTATTTAATTGTTCATCATTCATGGCAAGACAAATAAGGCCACGTCCCGACTTTGCCATAAAATTAACATGCGCAGCAGTTACCTTCTCCGCCGCGATCACTAGGTCTCCCTCATTCTCACGATCCTCATCGTCGACGAGAATAATCATTTTTCCGTCTTTGAGATCCTGAATAGCCTCTTCAATACTCGAGAGACCTGATCTCTTTTGAAGGTCACTCATAGAGAGCTCTCTTTCTGTAAACTTTGAAATAATTGTCGCACTTCACCTACGACAACTTTGGCCATCCAATCACACTCAATATTAACTTCACTTCCCTCCTGTAGTTCAGAAAGATTTGTCCGTTCTAAGGTATGAGGAATCACCATCACAGAAAATCCATTGGGAATTAAATAGTTCACAGTCAAACTCACCCCATTAATCGTAATACTTCCTTTGGGAGTCAAAAAAGAACTTCTTGAATTATCGATTCCTGAAAAACAGATCTCTTTAAATTCAGCATGAGAAACCACTCGTTCCACTTTAGCCATTTGCTCTACATGACCGGTCACCCAATGGCCACCAAAACGATCCGAAGCCTTCATGGCTCGTTCTAAATTGACTACAGTTCCCACAGGGTAAGTGAGACACCTAGTGAGCCTTTCCGTTTCTGGAGAGATCTCAACAGAAAAGAGATTCGATTTCACCTGAGTTACCGTCAAACACACACCATCAATCGCAATACTTTCACCTATGTTAACCTCGGTAAAACTGCTCCCAATAAGCAAACCAATACCGCGAGAGGAGCGAGTTACTTCTTTAATTATTCCAGTATGATCCACGATTCCAGTAAACATACTTCTTTACTACCTTTGGGCTGTATCATTTCTCTATTTAAGGCTGGCTAAATGCCTATGGCTCGCCTTATACCATAGCCTCTTTTTTTTTCATGCTAAAATAAGCCATGCGAATAGCCATGGTAAGCCCCACATTAGGTTCTGCTTTTGGATTAGAACAGGTCCTAATGCTTTCAGTATTAGGGTTAAGAGAGCTCGGGCATAAAGTTGTTTTAATAGGAGAAATAGCTCATGCCTCTCTTTCTAAAAATGAATCTGCTGTCCTTATTCCGGGTCTCTTTTCTACCCCCCCTATTCTGGCTCCCAAAGCCCTAAAAAGAGTTTTAAAAGAATTTAAAATGGTACTGGACACATTCAAACCGGATGTAGTGCACTTTTTAGATCAACCCCACTCAGAAATCATTCGACTAGCCACCTCCCAATATCCCTGTGCCCTAACGGCTCATACCGTGGCACCCTCTTGCCCTGCAAGCCATCGCTTGGCTAATGAAAGTTCAGTCTGCAGCAAGAAAAGTGGCTGGAGTTGTCTTATTCAAAACAAAAGTTTTGGCTGCTTGAATGGATTTAAAACAGACCTTCATCGTCTCCATACTATTTATGACTTTGAGAAAAAACGAACTGCAACTAAGGAAATGAAGGCCATTATTGCTATTAGCCGGTATGTGGAATCTACGCTTTTAGAAAATGGCTTTACTAAAGACAAAGTAAAACTTATTTACAATCCGCTACCCGAATTCAAATCCTCTCAGCCCTTCTCTCACCCAAAACCCTTAATTATTTCAGCCTGCAGATTGGTGCCATTAAAAGGAATTGAATATGGAATACGGGCATTAAAAATCATAGAACATCTCGATTGGGACTACTGGATTCTTGGGGACGGAGGTCTAAAAAATTCACTCTCAAAATTAGTTAAGGAACTAAAATTAGAGCACAAAATTACCTTCAAAGGAAAGGTCTCAAGAGAAGAGAGTCTTCAGAATATTCGATCGGCAACTATGTTTTTACAGCCTAACGTAGGACCCGAAGGCTTTGGTCTCTCAGTCGCAGAGGCTTTGTGTTTAGGAACGCCGGCCGTGGCCTTTAACACTCCCGCCTTGGATGAGATTATTGAGTCTGAAAAAAATGGCTACCTAGTCACAGCAAGGGATACTACGGCTCTAAGTGAAGCCATTAAAAAACTTATTTCCGACCCTAAAAAAAGATTCCAATTTAGTGAATTCGGAAAAACCCACACCCCTCAACGCTTTTCAGATAAGTTTTTTTTAAACGCAACCCTAGCTCTTTATAAAGAAATCGTGACAACATGATGATATTTTCGATTGTAACAGGGGCCTTACTGCTTTTTTTCGCAGAGATCATCCAACCCCACCCTCAAGATTTACATACTATGTACACCTGGATGAACCTGGCCTTTGAAAGAGGCATCTTTCAGATCTACCAATGGACCCCACAAGAGGTTTTAAGTCGTTTTCAAGAATTTTCACCTAACTATCCACCGCTTATTTTTTCACTCTACCCATTTGCCTGGTTGCTTAATCACCTTCACCTTTGGCCCTCTTGGCCCTCAGCTGGAGCCAATCTGTTTTTTAGAATTCCTCTAGTTTTGGGTCAGACTATTTTGTTATTTGCGATTTATCGTTCCTTAACAACCAGAACTCCAAAACCTTCATTCAAATGGTTTCTTC
>JABMMY010000173.1 GCA_013205415.1 Deltaproteobacteria bacterium | reverse complement strand
TTTCTCAATAGCTGTATAAATACCCATGCGATCGATTTTCTCTAGTAACTTAACCGCATCATCTAAAACTTTTTGAGCAAACCCTGCAATAAAACCATCGGAACGATAACCAAATTCATTGGCAAGCCCCAAAGAGCCTTTTAATACGTAATTAGCATTTCTAATACTCACACTACGATCCTGTAAAAAAGGGGTGTGAATTGCCTCTGTTAACATTCCCAGAAGAACCACTCCTTGATTAGTCATTGATCCTATTAAATTAAAAATAGTATCTATGGCATGACTTGTAAAAATATCACCCGATTTATATTTGGTATTACACATGTATTTTAAGGGGGCTTCAGGAAATATCTGACGGGTCATTTGAGCCCGAGCAATCTCCATCAAAATGACCCCCTCATAATTAGGATCCATTTCCATGGCATGTCCAATAGACATCTGATCTTTGGGCATTCCCGCATTGAGCGCTGCCACTTCATTGATAAACTGAGAGGCTAAAACCTGATCGCCACTTTCAGAGGCGTCGGTAGTTTTCATATAATTATCTTCGCCTGTCATAATCCAAATTCCACTTTTCGAACAGATGAGTCTCGAAAAATGCTGATCAATAAAGGTTCTACGCATATTAATATCGCGAAATAAAATTCCGTACATGGCATCATTCAAAAGACAATCTAATCCCTCCATCGCCGCTAAAACTGCAATCTCCGACATGCAGAGTCCCGAACAATAATTAGTCAGTCGAATGTAACGATTAACCTGTTTACCTACTTCATCGAGGGCCTGTCTCATCACACGAAAATTAGCCTGCGTAGCATAGGTGCCACCAAAACCTTCTGTCGTAGTCCCTTGAGGTACATAATCGATAAGCGATTGTGCAGTACTTCGAATCACCGCAATCACATCGGCTCCGTCCATCACTGCACTTCTAGCTTGAATCACATCTTCAAAAATATTTCCCGTTGCTACAATGACATATTTCAAAGGTCGTTTGTCCTTAACAGGATCCTTTAATTTCTTAGCAATTTGAACTCGGTCTTTTCGATATCTCATTAAATTTTGATAGGCCGCTTTGGCCAATTGATTCGCTAAGGCCTTTACCTTTTTACCGTCCTGAGAGGCTAGTGTTCCCACATTGATTTCTCGGCTGATCACCCTCTCTTGTAATCCTGCGATGTCTGTACCGGTCGCAATCAAAGCATTGGCAATCCAATATAGAGCCCCCTCATGTAGTCGGTCTTGGGCCTTCACCTGATCGCAGATAAAATTAGCGACAGGAAAAATAAGATCTTGATCATTAGTAGCTTCATTAAAACCCAATAATCGCATCACCGCTCGCTCAGTGCCCACCGTAGAATTCACCTTAACTAATGAGGCAACTTCAGAACCGATCGATTTCGCAATTTGACGACATCGGGCAATTTTTTTTACAGATAGAGGTATTGTTGACGCATAAGCCATAAGGGGATGATTGTGCCTTAGGGGTGGGGGACTTTTCAAGCAGGATTAAAAAATACCTATAGTTCTCTACTATAGTTCTCGTCTGACAAAATCCTTAAGTGCGGACAGGTTTTTATTTGAAATATTCTTAAATTGAATGCCCATTCCAGGTTTACTTTCAGACGGTGAAACCCATCGTACCTCTCCCTCAAGCTGAATGACCGAAACCTTCAGGGGAACAGGCAAGGGAATGCTTAAATCAATTTTTTCACCCAAAGAATAGACACTTTTAGTTTCTAAAAAACAACCGCCTTCGGAAATATTTCTCATTAGGGGATAATCCCAATAATTATCTTGTTTTACGATTAAGGAAAGGTGGGTTTCATAACGTGGTTTTGTCCGCCACCAACGAAGCTTAGGATCGAAATAAAGATGTTTGACTCTTGGGTTAATAAAATAACTGAGACTAAAAGCATAAATTCCTAAATGCAGAAAAAAGCTCCAGTTTTTTCCATGACTAAGATAATAGACATTTAGATCCTGAATACCCCATAAAGCAATCATAGCAATTAAAGTATACCAACCCACGCGAGTCACTTTGACCAATCCGGCTATTAAGAAGATAGGAATCAAACCAAAAAGAATGGCATCTAGAAAAGAGATATTTTTATGAAGATAAAAATGATAGCCCCGCTCCATGGGAAAATAGAGAAGCAAGAGAGCGGATATAATGAGTAAGATGGGCCTACGATGCATAAGTCAATGATATCAAGTTTAAAGTTGAAAAACTAAAAAGGATTTTAAAGGTAGAAATTAAGCGGCTGTTTTGGTGGAGTCTTCTTCATCATCTAAAAGATCTAAATCATCATCGATAGCATTATCTTGGGAAAGGGGGCTCGGATTAAACCGATACCCCTCGCCGTAAATGGATTCAATATGGCCTTTAAAGGGCCCTAGTTTTTTACGAATCGTTCGAATATGAGAATCAACGACTCGATCACTGACAAAGGTTTCGCCCCAAACACTATTTAGAATTTTATCTCTAGCTAACACATGGTCAGGATGACGAATAAAGTAAGCTAGAAGTTTAAATTCCAAAGCTGAAAAGCTCACCTCTTTATCAATCAAAAATACTCGATGTCCCACAAAATCTACTTTCAAACCCTCATGTTCGAAAGCAGGTAGATTTTCGCGGTTCACCTTACTTTGTTTGATACGCGCTTTAATACGAGCGATTAATTCTTCTGCCTCAAATGGCTTCTGAACATAATCGTCAGCCCCAAGATCAAACCCCATTTTCTTCGCACTGGTGTCACTTCTAGATGATAAGAAAATGATAGGAACTTTTTCAGTTTCTTTTTGTGCTCTCAAACGATGGCAAACCTCAAAGCCATCCACCTCTCCCAAACTAATATCTAGAAGAATTAAATCGGGGCGCTGTGCTTTAGCCAGTTCTACACCACTGTTGCCGTTATCAGCTACAATGACCCGATATTCTTTTCCTAGAGAAGTTTGAATGAGAAATTGGTAATCCTTGTTATCTTCGATGACTAGAATTTTTTCCATAATTCTCCTCTCCAAGTGCTTTATCGGAATGTGTAGCAATTATTTGAGCATTTTTGAGGTTTTATCTTAAAAGAACATAATGAAACTATACCAGGCAGAAGCGCACTGCATAATAAAGAGGTGTCCCTTTAATTAGTTCTTTGCTTTTTCAAAATAGTTCGCATTAAGATATATCTTTGTTTGAAGGAGAACTCGGTGCCCTACGATAATGTGGTCTTTTTACCTGAATTTCGACAAGCCACCTTCACGAAAAATAAACAGGTTCTTTATCTATCTAATCAATTGGAGTCTTTAGCGCTCTTACAATCGTTTTACGGTATTTCAGTCGAAGGGGTCTCTTCAGGGCAATCACTTCAGGTGCAAATTCTTTCTTGGAAACGTTGGGACTTAATATTAATAGAATCGGATCTTAATTGGGCCGATCCCCGAGAAACGATTCAATTTATCAATCAGGAATTACAGATTCCTGTCACCCTAATCCACCAAGACGCAGAAACAGAAGAGGCTCTATTTCGTCTTAAATCTTTTTATGACGTCGGCCTTACCGACTGTTTGCACCGACCTCTTTGCCCTAAGGAACTCTCAGAGGTTTTCAGAGCTTTACTTAGATAAGCGCTAAAAAGATTTAGGGATCTCTTAATTCAAAAACACCCTCTTCACGTTGCCTGGAAGGTCTAGCTCAAAGACACTCTGATCTCTCTTTTTAGCACTCGAAATAGTTACCCAATCAAGTTCTATTTCACTCTCTTGATTTCCATTTTTAAGAAATACATTTCTACCGATTCGAGGCGAGTCACCTGAGGGTACATGCTCTTGGCAACAACTAGCAAAGTCAGAAAACTCAAACTCAACCGCAAAAGAAGGGCTTTGCCAAACCACCTTCAATACATCACCGTTATTAACATCAACCAACGTAGTTAAGTGCAAATCTGATTTTTTAAAATTCAACCAATGCTGGCCAAATTTTTCACCCGGTTTCACACCTTCTAACTGCGAATTAGACCGAGTTATCGGAACGACTCCCAACCACAAGTTTTTTAACTCATAAAAATTCATTCCGAGATTTAAAAATTCTTTTAGGTAATTAGCTCCATGGGTGGAATCGCTATAGGTAGTGTTTTGTGAAGGATAATAGGCGGTAAACTTTTTATTTCCTTGGAGTACCACCACATACTGGAGCCTCCCTAAGGGATCTCTTAATTCAAGTCTTAAACCCTCGGGGCTTGAAAATACCGTTCCTACGCCAGATACCGATCTCTTTTTTTCTACGATATCTAATCGAATTTTTGCTTGAATCGTTTGAACCTCTACCTTTTTTCGTTCCTGTTGTTTCCAAAATAAATTTAAGGAGTCTTGAATCTGACTTGAGGTCAAGGAAACTACCGGTGGCATCGAGGTGCAGGAAATAATTAAAGGCAAAGAGAGAGCGAATAACAAAGCAAATAAAAGTTTTTTCATTGGTACCCAATTTTCTCTAGAAAATTATCGATCGCAATGTTTACTTCATTAGGAAAGTCGGTGTGTGAATTATGACTTCCCTCTGGAATCAGGTGCATTTCTGAGTTTTTTAACGAACTTACAATCTCATCCTGCACCTCTTTAGGTGTGATCATGTCCTTTTCTCCTGCAATAATAAGAGCAGGGCACTCAATTTGCTTCAAATAACTTTGCCCATCAAATCTTGTGTAATCATCAATGAGAGCATGAAAAACGGAAAAAGGAATTTGGTGAACCCCTTCAAGGTAACTGTTTACATCACTATCTTTTGAGCGATCGGCATTAAACCCTAATCGAGAAGCTAGAATAAAGTTAAAAATATTGTTTTGTGTTAATTTTTGCCACAAAGAAGAGACAACCCCTGGCATGACATCAAAAAGAACGCTAGAAACCTGATGAACTCGATTCATGCGATTAGAATGAAACATTCTCTCAAATGGATTTTTTACCGTTCCGCAAATAAATATAATCGCCTTAAACTTTGATTTATCTAGGACTACCGCACGAGTTAATACCCCGACTCCCATGCTGTGGCCTATTCCTACTACCTCTTCAACCTTTAAATAGGTAAGAAGATCCTCAATATCATAAGCACACCAATCTAAGGTGAGATGTTGATCATTAGTAGGTTGACTTGAAAACTGGTGGCCCCGGTAATCGAAAAGGATCACTTGGTATTTTTTGGCAAAACAGGCTAATTGATACCGCCAGTGTTCTCTTCGGCATACAAGTCCATAACAAAGCAAAAGAGGTTTCCCCTGCCCATAAATCTCATAATAAATACTAGTGTGATCGCGACTCTGAAAGACACCTCGAGTGTGGGGCTCTAGTCGGGAGGTATCGTGGTCCGTAGGGAGACCCATTTTATTAGCAGGCCTTTCCATGGGACTGGTCTCTACACTCTTTTTAGCTATCGTTTTAGCAGGCTGAGGCTCAGAATTGTAAGTCACTGTAATTTTATTGTTTTTAAATATTTCTAGCCACATCGTTCCTCATTGTAACAAATAGGTGTCACTATAAAAGAGATAAGGTGGAGTTTGTTACGAGGTGAGAACTTCTTAACTTTTTGATATCCCCAGAAAATTCCCCCCTTTTAAATTAGGTAAAAACTTGCTACACCAAGACGGCAGCTAAATTTAAGGAATCGATATGACAAAAACAAATGTAAAAGTGACTCCAGCTACTGGAAAATTAGGAATTCTTCTTCCAGGAATGGGAGCGGTGGCCACCACCTTTATAGCGGGAGTTGAAGCGATAAAACGCGGATTAGCAGAGCCGGTAGGTTCACTCACCCAAATGGGACAGCTTCGGTTAGGCAAGCGAAATGAGAACCGTTCCTCTCTAATTAAAGATTTTATATCGATAGCTTCTTTAGAGTCTCTTTGTTTTGGAGGCTGGGATATTTTTGAGGACAACGTTTATGAAGCGGCTTCAAAAGCGAAGGTATTAGAACAAAATCTTCTAGATCAGTTAAAAGAACCTTTATCTAAAATCAAACCTATGAGTGCGGTTTTTGATAAAAGCTACATTACTCTAATCGACGGTAAAAACAAAAAAACAGGCAAAACAAAAAAAGATTTAGCTGAACAACTACGAGAGGACATTCGTAGATTTAAAAAAGAAAATAATTGTGATCGTCTTGTGATGATCTGGTGCGCTAGTACCGAAGTTTATACTGAAAATGCCCCTTGCCACGAAACCCTATCCACCTTTGAAGCTGCTTTATTAGCTAATGATCCCATGATTTCACCTAGCCAAATTTATGCTTATGCGGCTTTGATGGAGAGAGTGCCTTACGCAAATGGCTCTCCGAATCGTAGCGTTGAAGTTCCGGCTCTTAGAGATTTAGCTAGAGAGCTTCGGGTGCCTATCTGCGGTAGTGATTATAAAACTGGCCAAACCTTAATGAAAACCATTTTAGCCCCCGGCCTTAAAAGCCGACTTTTAGGACTTGCCGGCTGGTACTCCACCAATATTTTAGGAAATAGAGACGGTGAAGTTTTAGTCGATCCTGGTTCCTTTAAGTCAAAAGAGGTTTCTAAGCTATCTGTACTGGACCAAATTTTAGAGCCAGAGGCCTACCCTAGTCTTTATGGGAATGTTCATCATCAAGTTCAAATCAACTATTATCCTCCTCGGGGAGATAACAAAGAGGGTTGGGATAATATCGATATCTTTGGCTGGTTGGGTTACCCCATGCAGATCAAGGTTAACTTCCTATGTCGAGATAGTATTTTAGCGGCTCCTCTTGTTCTAGACCTAGCCCTCTTTATGGATTTAGCTCAAAGATCGGATCTCTACGGCATTCAAGAGTGGTTATCCTTTTACTTTAAGAGTCCACTTGCAGCTCCTGGGCTAAAACCGGAGCACGATCTGCAGGTTCAACTTTTAAAACTTCATAATACGCTAAGATTTATGGGTGGAGAGGAACTCATTAATCATTTAGGACTGACCTACTACGGAATCGTAGAGGAATAGACCCTATCCGACTGCCTCGTTTCAAATATTTTGGGGGCGCTCTATCCTTTTAGTGCAGGTGGTTGATCGCCTGATGAATCACGCGCCCCTAAAAACTTCTACTTCTACTTCTACTTCTACTTATACTTGAACTTGAACATCGACTTATGCTGCCTTCGACAGAAAAACGATTAAGGCACGAAAAACTCATCGTTTACCAAACAACCCTCAAGTTTGTTGCTTTAACGATAGAAATCATTCGAC
>JABMMY010000172.1 GCA_013205415.1 Deltaproteobacteria bacterium | reverse complement strand
GCAAAAACGGGCAGCTCAGATTAAGTTTTAAAATAAATAGGAGGCCTCTAGCATGGCTCCAGAGTAAGCTGGTGCCTGGCGGCAAACTCCCCCCGCACATTGAGCGCCTCCACTAGTCTCGCCGATAAACGCCCGAGAAGAGAGTGAACCTTTCTTGTAAGAGGCTCCAAGATTAAAAAATTCTTTTCCTAATTCCAAATCATTTGTAGGGACATATTCTAATCCAGCCGACATGTTCCATGACTCAGAAAAGGAGTAGGTAATGGCAACTGCATTTCTATCTTCGAGGGTCGGGGTAGTATTTAATTGCAGCTGCGAATATTGTTTTTTAAATTCAAGTTCCACCATCTGCCCAGGCAAAGTTTTTATTTTTCCTTTGATAGACCCATGTGAAATATTACTATGATTCAACAACCAGCGATAACCTGTTTTAAATTCAACCTCAGATTTTTGACCCAAAGGAATTTTATTACCTAGTACGGCATGATAAAAATTTGCATTCTCCAACCGGTCTCGTCCATAAAGAAAGGAGGAATAAATTTTGGTGCCGCTTTCAAGAGACCTGTTCTCTGCATAAATTCTAGCTGCCGTCACATCACTGATATTATTAGGTACATTAACTAGAGGAACATCCTCTTCCAAAGAGGGGGGTCTTCTAAAATCACAATCAAACTTGCGATAATCTTTCAGTTCGGCCTTTAACGTCCATGGAGACTTTGACCAGGAAAGAGAGGCAAAACTAGCACTCGCATTAGGATCTCTATTCCAGTGTCCCTTATTGGCCTTATCGGTCACCATTACATTCGATTCCACGTAGAGATCTATCGAATTCAGAATATTTTCTTGGGCAAATGTTAGACCTACCGTTTGGAGTCTTTTATCTAAATCCAAATCCAACTTTCGCTGATTAACGGTGATTAAATAATGGCCTCCCAGCCGATTGTTACCACTTAATTTATATCCTAGGGATCCACTTGCCATTAAAACATTGCGATCTTTCATTCTCATATCAACGGGATTGATCGCCACTGGAGTCACTAACGTATTTATTCTTCCACCCCACAAGCTCACTTCCAAGTTCTCGGGTCGATATTTAACCATCGCCCCTTCTAGCGTGTTATCGATGCCAAATACCGGTTCACTATAAAGAGACAGCGCGATCCCCCTACCCAATTCTTCATGACTATCTCCCACAATCACTTGCCAGTTTTTAGACTCATATCTCAATGACTTTTTTTCTAATTGTATTAATCGATTCGTTTTAGGATTATTCTGAGGAAGATAGCTATTTGTAAAATGAAGGTCTCCATTCCAGTTCCCAAATTCGGCTCTAGCCTTTCCTTCATTCAGAAAACTTTTCACTGGAGGTGAGCTTTTATCTACATCGTTATTTGCACTTGAAAAAATAAGATGGTTAGAGGCCGAAACTCTAATAGTATTAGAAAAAGAATCAGAGGTGCTTCCGATTTCACCTATAGAAAAACCTACGACCGAAAGAGTGGCCAAAAAAGTAAAGGCCCGTTTCATTTTAAGGCCTCTCTCACTTTAGTAACCATCGCTTCATGAAAGCCATTAAAGGTTTCGGCTATTTCACCATTGGGCTTTATTAAAACAGAAAAAGGTAACGTTTTTGCGTCTTGAAACTTAGAAAATATTTCGTGTTTTTGATCTTTAATTACAGGTATTTTAAAATCATAGAGCTTTAAAGTGGGACTAACGTCACTTGCTGTTTCGGCGGTATCCACATTTATAGTTAGAAGTTTTAAGGGAATGGTAGGATCATTTCTTAGCCTTTCAGTCACCTGTTTCAGCTCTTGGATACAAGGCGCACACCATGTCGCCCAAAAACATAATAATATAGCCTTAGAATGGTCCTTAACTAGCTCATCAACTAAATTAACTCGACCACCCCCCATTAACTCACCTTGAAAATTGGGT
Source organism: Deltaproteobacteria bacterium (assembly GCA_013205415.1). Lineage (GTDB taxonomy): Bacteria > Bdellovibrionota > FAC87 > UBA2466 > UBA2466 > UBA2466. Next base: position 2,424 of record JABMMY010000172.1, on the reverse strand, counting down.
GCAATTTTAGCTACAGAAAGGCTGGAAAAAGTTAGACATAGAAGAGTTAAAAATCTCATTTTATTCGCCCTATTATTTTAAATTCTGTTTTATTTTTGCAAATAGATCGTTCAAATCGGTACTTCCTGCTTCATACAATTGAATCGCCTGCTGATTATTATTTAGTAATACGGCTGCTGGAATAGCATTCCCCTCTTCAAAATACTTACGATACATTTTGTAAGATTTGTCAGGAAGCATGGTAAATGGAAGTCCCAAAGAATTTCCATACTCATCAGCCACCTCTTGACTCGCCGCCTGCCCTGGGGTTTTCCCAGTGACCACAAATACACTCACTGAAACCTGAGACTGCTCGCTCAAGGTAAGTTCCGTAAAATATTTTTCCTTTAATACAGGAAGTTCTCGATTACATTCCGCACACCAAGGGGCCGAAAATACATAGACCGAAAGTGAACTATTGGGAACTGAAGCAGCTTCATTTGAGCCTGCCGGCTTAAGACCACAGCTAGTTGAGATAAATAGTAATGCCAATACAAAATAAAAACTCGGCGTTAACTTTATGCTGCCACGCATAATAACCTCGATGTTTTAGAGATGGGATAGTGGTACCTGCAGAATCTAGAGATGACTATGATCTAAGAATACCTCAAATTTATAGAGATACCACAAGCTGCCCTTTCTTATGTTAACAACTGTAGACTAAAGTTTCTGATTTGACTTAAAGGCCAAGCTCAGCAAAGACTTATGGGATAGTGTTACAAAAAAATGGGGGGCGATTATGCAACTAGTAAAACCTGGAAAACTGTTAATTAATAACGAATGGTGCGAAGCAGAAAGTGGCAAACGATTCGATGTCTTTAATCCTGCTACTGAACAAAAGCTTACCGATGTAGCCGAGGGAGATGCAAAGGATATCGATCGAGCCGTCAAATCGGCTCGCCAAGCCTTTGAAACTGGCCCTTGGAAAACGATCACCGCCAGAGAGCGTGGAAGAATTTTAAACCGAGTCGCACTGCTATTACAAAAACATACCAGAGAATTTGCTGAACTAGAGACCTTAAATAACGGTAAGCCTATCAGCGAAACACTCAATGCCGATCTACCCTTAGCCATTGAGACCTTTGAATACTACGCAGGTTTGGCTGATAAAATTCACGGAGATACCATTCCTGTAAATGGAAACTTTTTCAATTACACCTTGAGAGAACCGACTGGGGTCGTTGGACAGATCATTCCCTGGAATTTTCCACTTCTTATGGCCGCTTGGAAATTAGGCCCTGCTTTAGCTACAGGTTGTACCGTGGTGTTAAAACCCGCAGAACAAACTCCATTAACAGCGCTCAAACTTGGCGAGATTTTGATCGAGGCAGGGCTGCCTCCAGGTGTGGTTAATATTATTCCAGGCTTTGGGCCCACTGCAGGAGCAGCAATTGCCAGGCATAATGACGTCGATAAGGTCGCTTTTACCGGAAGCACCGAGGTCGGAAAACTTGTAATGCGATTGGCAGCTGAATCAAATTTAAAACGAGTTTCTCTGGAGTTGGGTGGCAAAGCACCTAATATCGTATTTGCCGATTCCGATCTAAGTGCTGCAGTCGATGGAGCCATGCGTGGAATTTTCTTTAATCAAGGAGAGGTTTGTTGTGCAGGTTCGAGACTTTTTCTAGAAGAAAAAATTCACGATGAATTTATTTCAATGCTAAAAACTCGTGTCGAAAAAATGATCGTGGGAAACCCTTTAGACCCAAAAACTCAAATGGGGGCCCAAGTTAATAAAGAACAGTTCAATAAAATATTGAACTATATCGAAAAAGGAAAACAGGAAGGCGCTAAAGTTGTGACAGGTGGATCCCCTGCTCACAAACAAGGATACTTTATGAAGCCCACCATCTTACAAGGGGTGAATAATCAAATGACGGTCGCCAGAGAAGAGATCTTTGGACCTGTCGTGTGCGCCATTCCTTTTAAGAACCAAGATGACCTTCGAACACAGGCCAATGATACGATCTACGGACTTTCTGCAGGAATCTGGACTCGAGATATCGGAAAGGCTCACCGTCTCGCCAAGGAAATTAAGGCAGGAACCGTTTGGATTAACTGTTTTAACTGTTTTGATGCCGCTTCTCCTTTTGGAGGATTCAAGCAAAGTGGTTTCGGAAGAGAACTTGGAAAGTATGCGCTGGAGTTGTACACACAGGTAAAAAGTGTTTGGGTTTCCTTAGACTAATTTTCTATCAAAATGACAACGGGCACCTTTTTAAAGGTGCCCGTTGTTTATTCCATCTGTTTCTAGACCCATTAGGATTTGCATTTTCTGCTGCAAAATATCTATTAGACCTCTACCGTAATCTTAACGCTTTAGGTGACGGGAGAGTTCTATTGATACTGATCTAGTTTTTTATTCACTTTATCAAAATATTCATC
>JABMMY010000015.1 GCA_013205415.1 Deltaproteobacteria bacterium | reverse complement strand
CTTCCCACCCCGCCTCTCAGCCCTTTTTTAATCAGAATTACCCCAGGCAAAGGGATCAGGTATTGTTGATTAGGGCAACTACCTTCGCCCCTGGCCCTTAGCATCTTAATAGCTGGTCTAAAACCTGTTTTCCAATGTGCTCTATTTTATGAGGGCCAAAACCATAAACCTTTTCAAGCTCGGTAAGATTTGAGGGGCGTTTTTTTACCAGGGCCCGTAGAGTTTTATTACTGAATACGATAAAGGGTGGAATGTCATTTTCATCGGCATATTCTTTACGCCATTCTCGAATCACTTCATAAGCAATCTCTTCATCATGTGTGAGTGGAGATTCATCCTGATTAGCTTTTGTAATCTTAGTGGATTGTTTTCTTTTTTCCTTCCCTACATAAAGGGGCTTAACATGGGGCCTATCTATTTTTCGTAGCGCCTTTGGAGAACAAATATCGCAGTGACCACAGGCCCTAATTCTAAAAACATCTTTGAAGTAGGAAAGAATGCCAGAATGCCGACACTCGCCTCCCTCTGCATATTGCGTAATAGTATTTAGTGCGTCCCACCTGCGATTAATAATAAATTTTTCAGCGCCCGACTTTGTAATGAAATAGGCGTGGAGTCCTTTGTCCTTTTTTGAATAGAGCAGTAAGCAGGTGGAATCTTTTTCGTCTCGACCCGCTCGTCCCATCTCCTGATAGTAACTTTCCACATTAGCGGGCATCTGATGATGAATCACAAGCCTGACATCGGGATAATCCATTCCCATACCAAAGGCATTGGTGGCGGCAAGAATTCTGATTTCGCCCGTCTCATATTTTGTTTGAACCACCAATCGGTCCTCATCGCTCATTCCTGCGTGGTAGTATCCTGTCTTGGAAAAGGTGGAGGCTAGATCGATACTAAGCTCTTCACATAGGGCGCGTGTGCCGCAATAGATTAGGATTCTTCCTGTGGGATGTTGTAGTAGAGCCTGTTTTACCCAATCGGTTTTTTCCGATTCTCCGGAGCAGCTTTCTACTTGGTAATAAAGATTGGGACGATAAAAACCGTAAATATGTCTGTCGGGAACCTTTAGTTTTAATTGCTTTGCAATATCTCGCAGCACCTCCGGTGTGGCGGTGGCAGTGAGTGCAAGAATAGGCACTTCGGGTTTGAGATCTCTTAAAAGACTTAGTTGATAGTATTCTTTTCTAAAATCTGGGCCCCACTGAGAGACGCAATGGGCCTCATCGATCGCAAAAAGAGAGATAGGGGCCGTCTTGACCCAATCTGCAAATCCCTCCTTTTGAACCCGTTCGGGTGAGAGATATAAAATAAAATATTTTTCCTTTCGCATCGATTCAAAAACTTTTTTTCTCTGGTCTAAGGATTGGCCTGAGTGAAGGCATCCTGCATGAATTCCCTTGGCGTTAAGCTGTCGTGTTTGGTCCTCCATGAGTGCAATCAGAGGAGACACCACGATGACAATTCCCTCAAATAAGGAGGCGGGGAGTTGATAGCAAAGAGATTTTCCACGCCCCGTTGGCATGACCGCCATCGTATCTTTTCGGCTCATCACAGATAAAAGAATAGCCTCTTGGCCCTCTCTGAAACTATCAAAGTGAAACCGATTTTTAAGAGCTTGGCTTAATTTAGATTTGAGAGAGGTTACGTCCACAAACTAAGGTGTACCATACGCCTTCTCAGTTAGAAACCTTCTTAGGGTAGATTTTCAATGGGTAAAGCTAGCAGGGGCTCGGTCGATCTCACTAAAAGAGGCGATACTCCATCCATAATAAGATGAGTTAGGCTCGACCCTTTTGCCCTTTGAACCGTTCCTTCGCAAAGTAAAAATGAACTCTGGAAAAGAGGGTATTGAAATATTAAATAAACTGAATTCCATACTATTAAATTCATAAAACCAAATTCATCCTCCAAGGTTAGAAATAGTACCCCTTTCGCTGTCGGCGGCATCTGTCTTGAGACCACTAGCCCTGCCACCGTCACTCTAGCGCCGTGTGGTTTTTTTAATAGCTCTTGGGAGGAGGTTACATTGCGTAGTGAAAATTCTTTTCTTAAAAAGGTCATAGGATGACAAAAAAGGGAAACCCCCTGGCTATCAAAATCTAATGCAATCCCCTCCCATAGCGCCTCAGAGGGCAATACGGTGGAGTCCTCTGCCGACCCTAGAGCTAGCGTACTATCTTGCAAGCAAAGCGATTGGATCTTCCAGAGAGCCTCTCTGCGCGAAAATCCTAAAGAGCGAAAGGCATCACTACTAGCTAAATGAAAAAGTTCCCGTTTGCTAAGAGGATGTGGCAAAAGAATTTGCTGAAGGCTTGAGATAAAATTTTCAAAGTTTAAAAAGGGTTTAGGTAAAGATTCAATCGCCTTTCCAATTTTAGTAGAGAGAGATTTGATCTCTCTAAATCCCAGTCTCATCTCTCCTTTTGAAACTAAAAGATTATCGTAATGACTCAAACTCACATCGATGGGAAGGATCGTTACCCCGTGGCGCTGGGCATCGTGAATAAGAGTGTGAGATTGGTAAAATCCCATGGGCTGGGAGTTTAGCAAGGCTGTTAAATAAACATCTGGGTAATAAAATTTTAAATAGGCGGTCGCATAGGCGAGTAGCGCAAAGGAGGCTGCATGGGATTCAGGAAATCCATACTCTGCGAAGCCCTCTACCTGTTTGAATACCTGGGCAGCATATTCTTTAGAAAGTCCATTATTGAGTAGGCCCTCTTGAAATCTTAAACCTATTTCAGAAAGTGTGGTTTTGTCTCGGCGCCAAGTGCCCATGGCTCGTCGTAAAATATCGGCCTCGCCTCCTGAAAAGCCTGCGACCTCCATGGCCATTTTCATGATCTGCTCCTGAAAAATAGGCACCCCTAATGTCTTTTTTAAAATTGCCTCTAGTTTAGGGTGGGGATACTCTATTTTTTCGAGACCCTCTCGCCTTTTTAAATAGGGATGAACCATGCCACCTAAAATAGGCCCTGGTCTTACTATTGAAATTTCTACAACGAGATCAAAAAAGTTTTTGGGTTTGAGTCTTTGTAACATGTTCATTTGGGCACGAGATTCGATTTGAAAAACTCCGACCGTATCTCCACTAGAGATAGATTCGTATACTTTAGGATCTTCTGCGGGAATGCTGGATAAGGAAAGGTCTCTATTGTAAATTAATTTTAGGTCGGCAAAGGATTTTCTAAGACAGGTCAAAATTCCGAGTCCCAAAATATCCACACGTGTGAAGCCTAAGGCATCTAGATCATTCTTATCCCACTGCACCACCGTCCGTCCTTCCATCGTAGCCTTTTCAATGGGAACATTTCTGGTGAGTTTGTCTTGGCAGAGTACAAAACCTCCCACGTGCGTTCCTAAGTTTCTGGGTGAATTAAGAATCTGTTCTAAGATAAGTGAGTACTGTTTTAATAGTCGGGGTTTTAGTTCTGGTGCGCTAGCGGCCCATTCTATTTGAGAAAATTCTGTAGGAGATTTTTTGTGGCTCAACCCTAGAAATCTTTCGGTAACTGTGATTGGGAATTCAAAAACTTTGGCTACCTCTCTGATCGCCGATTTTTTTCGAAAACAAATATGGGTGGCCGTAATGGCGGCACGATCCCTTCCATAGCGATCATAAATAAATTGAATTACCTCCTCTCTGCGCTCGTGTTCAAAATCGATATCGATATCTGGTGGTTCCTTTCTTTCTCTGGATAAGAATCTTTCAAACAATAGATTCATACGCACGGGGTCGATGGCCGTAATTTTTAAGACATAACAAACGATAGAATTAGCGGCAGAACCACGGCCTTGGTAGAGAATATTTTTTGTTTGTGCAAACTGAATAATATCCCAAATAGTTAGGAAGTAATCGCTATAGAAAAGTTCTGTAATGAGAGAGAGCTCATGTTCTATTTGCGCAGTTACAGAGGGTGGCACCCCCTCGGGGTATCTTTGTTTGGCTCCATCAAAAACAAGGCGACGTAAATAGGAGTCTCCAGTTTCGCCCTTCGGAAGCCATTCTGTGGGATAGCGGTATCTAATTTCATCTAAGGAAAATTGACAGCGACTAGCCACCTCTAGCGTCTGATGAAGCCATTCCCGATGTTGAAAATAGAGGGTATCAAGCTCTTTCAACGATTTTAAATGGCGTTCTAAATTAGGAAGTAGTTTAAAGCCTGCCGTATTTAAAGTGCTATTGGTTTTAATGCAGGTGAGGACATCCTGAAGTGGTTTTCGATGAGGGTGATGAAACAGAGGCCGATTACTCGCTACCACCGGAAGCAAAAATTTTTTTGAAAGCCTATCGGCCCAGGTAAGAGAGTCCTTCCCATTTATAAAATGGCTGGCCATCAAATAGAGCCGGTCTCCAAAAATATCTTTGAGCTCCTCTAGTAAGGGAGGGGAGGGGCTTAGTATCGGAAAAAGTAAAATGAGATCTGAAAAAAGAGGCGAGCTGAGTTCAGGTAATTTATCTGCATGGATCTGGGTGAGTAGCTCACATAGGTTTCCATAGCCCGTCCTATTTTGGCTAAGGAGAACCAAGCTAGAATCTGAAAGAGATATTTCAGCGCCTATTAAAAGTTCTAGAGATCGTTTTTTAGCTATGAAATGCGCTCTCGCGGCGCCATACACTCCATTGACATCGGTAAGTGCTATCCCTCGGTAACCCAAGAGAGAGGCTCTCTCAATAAGCTCTTCTGGATGAGAGGCCCCCTCTAAAAATGAGTAGTTACTTTTTACGTTTAATTCATAAAAAGGGATATTTTTAGTAGAATGTGCCGTGAGCATACAAAACCTTTTCTTCAAGATCCCAATATACAAAGAGACGGTTTCCTT
>JABMMY010000171.1 GCA_013205415.1 Deltaproteobacteria bacterium | reverse complement strand
GCCCAGGGGTGAATAGCTTTTCTCCTCCCTTTTCTTAAATGAAGATCGGATGACTTATAAAATCGCTAAAAAAAATTAGGGTTCCTATTTGACGCCACTAAAACTGAGTGCTTTAATTTCGAAATATTTTTTTAACCATTGGAGTCAAACATGAGTCAAGTCACCGCTAGCCATATTCTTGTAGAAACTGAACACGAAGCCCAAGACTTAGTGAAACTACTTTCCGAAGGAAAATCCTTTGAGTCTTTGGCAAAAGAATATTCGAAGTGCCCTTCTGGCAAAGAGGGAGGAGCTTTAGGTACCTTTGGTAAAGGCCAAATGGTAAAAGAATTTGAAACCGCAGCATTTAGTCTTAAGGACGGAGAGGTCTCAGGACCGGTGCGAACCCAATTTGGTTATCATCTCATTAAGCGAGGATAGTCTAATAAAGGTCGCAAAGGTAACGTTTTTAGGCACTTAAGTTCTTAATAATATTACCAAAAAATATCATCTCCCAATCAGCACGCAAACAAATTGATTCACAGCGTTAATTCATATAAAAGGACGCTATTGCTTTGGGGGAAATATGAAATATTTTGGAATATTAGGATTATCTCTTTTGCTCATGGGACTAATTTCTGCCTGTGGCAGGGTCGGTTCGGATGAGAGAGAGGCTTTACGTGACCTAATCAAGTCGATTCCAAAGATCAACTCAGAGACTCCACATCCTAGAGATACTATCTTTCCCGAATCTATTATTGCATCTAACGGCAATACAAATGGAGAACCGACTTACGATCGTAGTGAGATGCACGAGAGCGTTTCGACATTTGAGCCATTGATGGCATTTGATCCCCATTCTAATGTCCTCTGGCCAGGTTCGGTATTTCAGGGAGGTACCTTGCAGTCCGGTTTATTGAGACCGGTGCCATTAAAGGGTTCGCCTTCCCATATTACTATAACCCATTTATCCATGCCTCAAGTCGTAACCTACACAGCTCATATCCATAATCCGTCACAAACTACAGTTAACCAAGCGATGCAAAATCTTCTCGCTCAAGATATCGACGGCAATAATAACGCTCAAGCTAGTTTCATGATTCAAAATTTTAGTTCATTGGAGCATGGGTTAACTCAGATTGGGCTCTCTGAAAAGTGGATGGATCGGGAGACGAGAGCTGCTTTGAATAGTCCCTCGTCGTCAAAAAAGAATAATTTTATCGTTAAGTTTACCCAAAACTATTATACCGCCTCTGTTCCTCAGCCAATAACTCCGGAGGCCATTTTTGCAAGGACTACTAAAGTTGAAGATGCAAAAGGGTTTATGTACGGAGCTAATCCGGCCCTGAATATAGAAAATAATCCTCCTATGTATATTTCGTCTGTCAATTATGGACAAACGATGATCTTTACTTTTTCTTCAGATGTTGAGTCCTCTCACATGAAAACTATCTTGGAGAGGGCATTCAATGGGGCTGTGAAGAACGGTAGCATTCAGGCCACAGAGGTGGAACAAAATCTTTTGAACTCCTTTGAGATAAAGGTGTTGATCCTAGGCGGCGCCGTGGGATCTACGGTTGATTTGTTGATTGGGAATAAAACAAACGAAATCAATAATAGGATTACCAGAGGGGCTCACTTTTCACGAATGTCACCAGGAGTGCCTATCTCCTATATAGCCCGTTATTTAAATGGTGACGATACCGCTAATTTAAGTTTTACAACCCGATATGAAGTTCACACTAGCCGTCCGATACCTATAAAAAACTTTCAGTTAACTTTTAATACCCTAGATGATGACAAAGATGATGGAGAGGCTGTTGAAGTATGGCTAACCAAAGATAATCAGATTATTTATGTTGGGACCTTCGCGAATGGAATAAAGTGGCCCAATGAAACAACAAATATATTTACCCTTCCTATCTATGAAAACACTACCCTTGGTCTTAATGGGTGTAACGGAGTGAAACTTAGAATTAAAAAACATCCCATAGGTTCTGAACATGGGGCTGGATGGAATATGGCTCTCGGTCTTATTGTAAATCTGGAGAATGGTGTGGGTTATAATGCTTTGAAACGAGAAGATGCAGATGGCAAACACTGGGGTGACGGTCACGATTATGATCGTACCTTCACGCTCCAGTGTAAATAAATACCTGGCCCCGACTAATGGGTAGACCCGCCCTAATAAAGGGGAGGAGAACTAGCCGGTTTTGATGATTAAAAAATGAGGTTCTAGCGCGCATTAAACCCACGCTCAGATTTTTTTTTGTGAAGTTTTATTTTTTTAAAAAAAGCTTACCGAGGTACCGAATACCCATTCACATAGGCGAGATATAGATCGAGGTGGGCCTGTAAAAAGATGTCCTTCTTTGTGGTGACCCACACCTTCCTAGCCATTCTAGATAGGTCGTGCCTGATTTTTGCGGCGGTAAAATTCAACACAAATAGCGGATCATTTTCATTGCGCCGGCCCTTCCGAAATAACCGCTGCGCCATCGAAATCTTTTCTATCTTAACAGCAGTATGAATCGCGTGGGGTAATATCTCTTTTATTAATTTAGGGTAGGAGGACTTCCCATCGGTAATAAGGGTGAGGGTAGAAATATTTTTCATTTCGCATTGGGCTTTAAT
>JABMMY010000170.1 GCA_013205415.1 Deltaproteobacteria bacterium | reverse complement strand
GGAGAGGAGTGAGCGTTTGGCTCGCAGGTAAGCCTGTCTTGCAGCGGGTTCAGAAATTCCAATTCGATCGGCTACCTCTTTATGAGACAGTCCCAGTGCATCACGAAGCCAAATAATTTCAGAGTCTTTTTCATTTAGAGAATCCATGGCTAATTTTAACTCTCTCATTTCAATGGCCTGTTCAGCACGATTGGCTTCAAAACTTTCTGAGACGTCTTTAAGCGCTTCTAAAGGCACACAGTTTCTTTCTGCTTTAGGAGCACGGGCCACTTTATCGATGTGGCAATTTTTTACCATTTGAAGCAGGTACCTTTGCACAGCAAGCTCCTCAACGGCCTCTAGCTTGTCTAAATTAACTAATAACCTGACAAAAGAATCTTGAAGAATATCTTCAGAAAGGGCTCGATCACCATTGGTTTTCCACATTAAAAAACGCATCAGTCCAGGGGCTGTTTTTTCGTAAAGTGGTAAAAAGGCCGATTGATCACCCTGCCTTAAACGCTGAATATATTGACTAAGTGAACTACCCATTGAAGCTTTTTATCCCCCGTAATCTTGAGACGCTAATGAAAACGATTGTGTGACGTCAAACTTATAAAGAGGTAATGAAAAAATAGTTTGTCGAAAATCGTAGAGGCAGTTTATGTCAGATGAGAAGGGTAATCAAGCTCCAATATCTTATGTAAGTCATTGTAAATATGATATTTAATAGATTATTTTTTGTGCAAAAAAATGACCTCCGTCCCCCATTAGCGCTAGCCCTCTTAGGCCCCTGTTCTCCTACTGAGTCTCTTAATTATTGAGAGTAGCTGGGGGAATGCGCCTTTCACTGGATTCTCAAATAGAAGAGTGGAACAAAGGGGCGGGAATAGGGTATAAGGGCGACCAAATGGATACTGCTGTGCGTGAAAATTTAAAGGGGCTCCCACTAGATGAGTTAGAGGGTCGTATGCTCGCTCTAGGCCATCCTTCCTTCCGTGCTAAGCAATTGTTTCGATGGCTTTACAAAGAGCGGGAAAATGACTTTTCAAAAATGACCGATCTATCCAAATCCTTTCGAGCCGATCTCATGGCACATTTTTGTCTGCCTACTATTAAAGTCATTGAGGAGCAGAAATCGGTGGATGGAACTATTAAATTTTTAGTTCAACTTCCCGATGGTGAAAAAGTAGAGTCGGTTTATATTCCTTCTGACGGGCGCTATACCCTTTGTGTGTCTACTCAAGTGGGTTGTAAAATGGCCTGCACATTTTGTGCGACAGGTTACCAAAAATTTACGCGTGATTTAAAAAGCTGGGAGATAGTCGAGCAACTAATGGGGATCAAAGTTCCCTATCCCGTGACCAATATTGTGATGATGGGAATGGGAGAGCCGTTTGATAATTACGATGAGGTCATTAAAGCCCTAAAACTCTTCCAAGATCCCATGGGACTTAAAGTGGGAAAACGCCACATCACAGTCTCCACAGTGGGATTGAATCCTAAAATTCAGGAGTTTGCAGATGCAAACTTAGGAAGATTAGCCATCTCTCTTCATGGCACTACCGACGAGCAGCGTAGTGAAATCATGCCGATAAATCGTAAGTATCCACTGGCAGACCTGATGGATATTTGTAGGAAATTAAAATTCAAAGGCCAGGGCCGAGTTACTTTTGAATATATTCTATTTGATGGATTTAATGACTCCTTAGAGGACGCTCATCGACTAGCTAAATGGGTTTCCGACTTTCGATGTAAAATTAATTTGCTCGCCTATAATGAAAATTCCTTTTCTAAATTAAAGAGACCGAGTGAACAAAGGGTTTTAGCATTTCAAAATATACTTTTAGGCCATAACATCACAACCACCTATCGACGAAGCCGAGGCAGAGACATCGCAGCTGCTTGTGGGCAATTAAAAACCGAGGTCGCTAATAGTTCTCTAAGGCAACTATAAATGAAACTTATTTGGCCTCACTTAGAAAATAAAACCCATATTATTTGGGATTGGAATGGCACTCTTTTAGATGACACAGCCCTAATGGTTGATGTCATAGGCGATATTTTACAATCTCACGGGAAAAAAAGAATTACTCTTCAAAACTATATCGATCTATTTCGCTTTCCAGTGAAAGACTACTATAGGAGTTTAGGATTTGATTTTGAAAAGGTTTCTTTTGAGACGCTATCTGAACAGTTTACTGCAGGGTATAAAGCAGGGTTAGTTAATACACAATTGCATCGAGGGATGAAAGATTTTCTAGCTCAGATCGATGCGGCTCACATTTCTCAATCTGTTCTCTCTGCGGCCCATGAAGTTTATTTAGAGGAGCAGTTAGAATACTTTGGAATTCGTCACTATTTTAAGCATGTTTATGGCCTCAAAGATTTTCATGCTAAGGGAAAATTGGACCGAGGAAAACAGTTAATGGCCGAAACTCAAATGCCAAGAAACAGTACTATTTTAATCGGCGATACCGATCATAATTTAGAGGTGGGAATGACACTCGGAGTCGAGGTGTTGATTCTAGCCGATGGACATCAATCTTATCGCCGACTGCATTCCAAACATACGAGAACACTAGAATCTAGATATTCTACCGTGGACTAATGATTACCTTTATCGGTAATAAGCTATTAAATAACTCTACCCATCTCAGTATTTTTTTAACATAATACCCCCTTACAAATTTTTGCGGAATTACAATGGTTCTAGCCATCATTGAAAGTAGTCTTTGGTGAATATTAAAGTACAAAGTAAGCGAATGACCCTTTTGTGTCTGTTTTCGCTGGTTAATATATTTTTTATTCCTGAATGGGCAAATTTGTTTGGTGAGCAATCTGAACAACAGATTTTTCTCACTCCAACGCCACGTTTGAATGCTTATTTCGCATTGGGTAGTACAGTTTTTATTCTGAGTTTATTGCTTTCTGTTTTTTTAATTCAGATACGTCGATACCAATTTAAAAAAATAGAAACTATTTTTTACCTATTTATAGGTGCTAGTTTGATAGTACCTATTAATTTTTTGAGAGAGTTCGCAGCGATATTTAGTTATTATCCTCAACTATCTTATGCGGCTCATGGATTACTAAAATATTTTGTTTTTCCTTATAAGGTTATCATTTTGATTTTAGTAGCCATAGCTTTTATCAAAGTAGTTCGGTCTCAGACAACTAGCCTTATAAAGTATGTGAATGCCTTGGCTCTCCTACTCGCACCTATCATCGTAGTTACCTATGGGAATCTTTTTTATAAACTTTATAGTGCGGGTCACTTAGTATCACTACAGAATGTGATATCTCCTTCTCACATGAAAAATTGGGATGGCCCGAAAGTAAGATGGCTTATTTTTGATGAGATGGATTACAGACTTGTTTTTGACGACAGACCCAAGGGAATAAAACTTCCCGAATTGGATCGATTACAGAAAGAGGCTATCTTCTCATCGGCGGCTTACCCTCCTAATGACTACACGATAGAGGCTGTTCCTAGTTTGTTATCTGGAGCAAGAAAAAGTGTGATTACCGTCAAATCTGAAGATTTAGTTCTGCGAAATCTCATCACACATGCAGATGAAAAATGGGCTGACATTAGCAATATATTTAGAGATGTTAAAGATCTGGGTTCCACCACCGCACTGGTAGGGTGGTATCATAATTATTGCCCAGTATTTAAAACAGACCTAGATTATTGTCGTAGGTTACCTATGGGCCGGTTTGGTTATGACGAGAGCTTTTTTGGAAGTGTGTTAGTAATTTTAGAACGTGCTTTTATATTAGATAAAAGATTAGAGCGTGCTTTTATTTTTAATTTAGAGGTCATTACTAGGAGGTCTTTGGATAAGACGATTTCTAATAACTACGGTTTAAGTTTTTTTCACTTTTCAGTTCCGCATTCCCCTTGGATTTTCGATCAAATAAAAGGCAAAACTTCGCCCTACATCCTACGATCTCCTGAGCAATATTTTGGAAATATGTTGCTGGTTGACAAAATAATCGGAGAGTTTAGGCGAACGCTAGAGGCTAATGGTGAGTGGAATAAATCGACATTAATTATAAGTTCCGACCATTCCTGGCGGAAGTCTGCAGAGTATGATTCGAAGAGAGATTTTCGTGTTCCTTTTATTATTAAAATGGCTGATGGCAAGGCAAGAGTTATTAACAAGCCTATTGGCACAATTGTAACTAAGAATTTTATTTTAGAGGTTATGAAAAAGAAAATTTCTACGACCGATGAAGCTGTAAGCTGGTTACAAGAGCAAAGCAAAGATTTCCCAAAGGGGACGATTCTAATTCCATTTAAGGATGAAGAGACCGCTACTTCACCCTCGAAAAAACTAGACTCAAAAAAAGCAAAGGGCTAATCAAGCCTAAAATCTTTTAAAAAAGGCTCGTCAGCTTTTTTTATTTGTTCTTTGAAAAGCCAATTTTTGTCTCCTTTTTTTCTCCTTTCTTTGTCCTCTTTTTGTATTCACTACGTAATATCAGCCTACATATAAAACAGTTGATGGCATAAATGCTGCTTCCTTTAATAGTAGGTGATCAAGGAATTTGAATGATAAAAAAACTTAAACAAATAGTTATTACAGGTCTTGGTATATTCAGTTGTATCTGTGTTTTGAGTTGTAATAAAAATACCCCCATCGGCCCTGTGAGTGTGACTGTCATTCAGCCTATGGGTGGTCACTGTCGGTATTCAGTCTCTCCTGCCACTATCCAAACCCTAGATAATCTACAAGAGATGAGAGGGAAAGTAGGGAGAGTATTATTCTCTTCAAAAGATCTAGAGCAGAATCCAGAAATTTTAAAGACTGGGAAAGGCCTTCAGCCTGTTGATATTGAATTATTTAAATCTGGAAATACTTTTGTGCCTGCTAATCTAGATTCTCTTTTTGCCGCGAGTTTGTATTATAGTGTTGAATTAGGATATCTTCAGACTAAAAGACTTGATCCCAATATCGATTTGGCTGCTATAGTGCCGAACTTTTCCGATACTAGAATTATTCATAGAGCCAGAAGAGTCACAGGCACCAATGGAGATAGATCTGAAATATCAGATAACGCAGAATATTATCCCCTTAAAACAACCGCTTCAAATGGAGTCTCAACTCTTTTAAATTATTTTTTCTCCTATCCAACCGTTAACATAAAAGAGATTCCCTTGGGGTTGAATATAGGAATTATGAATCACGAATTCTCCCATTTAATTTTTCAACATTTATTTTATGAGCCAGGAATTAAGAGAAACATGCAGGTAGGAGAATCAAAACCTACCTCTCATACCTTAGCTGCTGTGGATGAGGGATTTGCCGATTATTTTGGATTTTTAGCGGTACAGGATCCAGGATATTTTCTTTGTAGTTTTCCTACTGAAAATAGGGATCTTGCTAGACCCAAAATATTTACTCCAGATATTGTATCCGGAATAGAATCTAATTCTGAGAGTAATTTTGATTCTCATGAGGGCGGAGCAGTCTGGGCAGCCATTCAATACGAAATCGGAGAGACACTGGGAGACCATCAGTTGGTAGGAAAGAGTCTTTTAAAGCTAATGTCCAATATTCTCGTTTGTTCTAGTACCTCTAGTAATAATACTTTGAATTTTAATTTTGCCGATTTGGCTAGGTGCCATCTAGCCATTCTTTCAGCAGACGGTCGCGCCGGACAGGTGGCCCAGCAGGTATATAGAAAATATTTGGGAAGTTATGGTGCAGGATTATGAATAAGATTGTTTCTCTAATAGTTTTGATGCAGGTTTTGAGTGGTTTAGCTCTCGCTAGATTACCCAAAACAGTGCCGTTACTTCCTCCTAGGGATAGCGGCAGTGGGGCCGGTGCTGCCTTTAAAAATCAAGGAGGTTTGCTTGTTAGTCGCCCACAACCCCATATGATGGCAGCCGTACAATTGGGGACGCTAATGAGAGGTGATTCGACATCTAGCGATGTTCTAGGAATGCAGCTTTTTATAGGTGGTAGAGTCGGTCTAAGTATTCCAGTACTGATGCCTTCATTTTATTTGAGACCTTCACTAGGCTATTTCAGAAAACAGCAGTCGGAAGGTGTGGTTTCGGTGGTTCAACAGGTTTTTGAAGGCGGGCTTAATGCCCAATATTCAGTCATTAATAAAAAACATTTTCAGTGGGCATTTGGTATTTCAAATCGATTTGATTATGCGATTAGTTCTATTAATATTTATGACCAATCCAATGGTGGTCAGGATTTTAGATATCGCGTGGGACCTTCATCACAATTATTAATCAAAATATCAAATTCTTTAAATTGGGTCTCCGATTTTGAGTTCACCTTTGTAGTTTCTGGGCCGATCCGAGGTTTCGGCGGGCTGACTACCGGCTTAGCCTTTGATCTCTAGATAAATTTCGTTAAGATTATTTCATGAAAAAATCTCATTATGACGTATTGATTATAGGAGGAGGCCCTGCAGGGTGCTCTTGTGCTCTTTGGCTAAAACACCTAGGATTTAATCCTTTAATCGTTGAAATAAGAGGCCGTTTAGGAGGGCTTCAAAATGATAGTCCTTACTCTAATGGCTGGATTCTCGGAAAAAATTATCTTAATGGAAAGGCGTTCACTCGAGAGGTTAATAAGCAAATCAAAGGGGAGAAAATAGCGATCCGTTTCAACACCCAAATTACCGATTTAAAATTCAATAATAAAAAAGACCTATTTGAAATAGTGATAAGAAAAAATAATTCAATTTCTAAGGCAAGTAGTGACTATGTAGTTCTATCAAGTGGAGTGAGGCCCAATACAGGTGGACTAGAACCCTCCTCTCAAGTTTTAATTGGTCCCGGGCATCTAATTGAAAAATCAAATTTTAAGGGAAAGACAGTAGCTATTTTAGGAGGCGGGGATAATGCTTTTGAAAACTATCAGTTCATCAAAAAACAAAAGCCAAAAAGTATAAAAATTTTTGCCAGGCATGTAAGAGCGCAATTTCCATTTGTTCAAAAAATTAATCAAGGAGATTTAAAAACAGGATCTTTTACCATTGATAAAGTGGGTAAAAAAATTAATGGTCAGGTTTTTGATGTGATTGTAGTGATGTATGGCTGGCACGCAGTAAACGTTATCTCCCCCTTCTTTCCTCTTAAAACTATAAATGGGTTTGTAAAAACAGATCTATTTCGACGGACCTCTTATAACCGAATTTATGCGATAGGTGAGGTCACCCAAGCCTCACACCCCTGTTGTGTTACCGCTATGGCTGACGGAATTATTGCCGCTAAGGATATTCAAAATAAAATAGATTCTAGGAAATTGCCGTCTGAAGTTAAGCGTAAACTCTAATCGCCCTCTTTCGTAGCCAAGCGCTAATAAAAGGTCTTGAAAAATAGGATGGTATAAATCAGAAAAAAGGCTTAATGGAAAAGTAAAAATAAAAAAGCCCTAGATGACTCTAGGGCTTTTTTGAAATTATAAAATTAGTTTTTTAAACTAGAGAACCCTTAGAGTCTGGCAAGGAGTGAACCATATTTTCTTCACGTCTCTCATTATCTTCCATTTGTGATTTACAATTAATACAAAGATTAGTTACTGGGCGAGCCATGAGTCTTTTACTACCGATTGCATCTCCACAAGATTCACAAATCCCGTAAGTGCCCTCAGCTACCTTTTTAAGAGACTCTTGAACTTTACCGATTAGCTTTCTTTCGCGATCTTTAATTCTGATTTCAAAGTTACGTTCCGATTCCGCACTGGCTTGATCGTTAACGTCTGGAAGAGCTGTACTTTTAATGTTTAGATATTTTTTTCCGAAATCATGTTGAAGATCTTTAAGCTGTTCCTCTAAAACATTTTTAAACTTTAAAAGTTCTGTTTTATTTATCTTAAGATCCCTAATGATTGAAAATCTGGATTCAGGAACGCTTGGTTTTGCTATCACCGCAATCTCTGGCGTGACTTTTTTTGCTGGCGTTACCTTTTTTGAAGGTGTTGCTAAAGGCTTTGCTTTTTTTGCAATCATTGCGACCGGCTTTGCCTTTTTTGCAATCATTGCGACCGGCTTTGCCTTTTTTGCAATCATTGC
>JABMMY010000169.1 GCA_013205415.1 Deltaproteobacteria bacterium | reverse complement strand
GTACCCGACTGGAGCCTTTCATTTTGATTCTGTAAAAGTTTTTTAACATTTTCCGCTAATTGATCTTTTCTAAACTCTAATATATTTACCTTTTGGACTAGTGCTGAAACCTCAAGTTTTTTCATCGTTTCTTTGACTCGAATGAAGCTAAGAAGACGTTCAAGTCGAAATCTAAATTTCATTATTCTGCTTTCTAATTTTCACTAAACACTTTAGATACAGGCTAGAAGTTTTTCTTCTGAACCTGTCATGTCCGATTTGTCATCGCGATTCTGCTGAAGAAATTCTATTATTTTGGGCTGTTTTTCAATGCATTCATCAATTTTCTGATCGCTACCGCGAATGTACATTCCGTAATTTATGGAATCTTCATTTTCAATATACCTTGCCATCATCTCTTTAAGCGAACGAGCCGCCTTAACATGTTCCTTACTCACTACCTGGTCCATCACACGGCTTACACTCGTTAACACATCGATTGCAGGATAGTGCCCTCTGTTGGCAATTTTTCTAGAGAGAACAATATGCCCATCTAAAATAGCGCGAGAGTTATCTGCCACAGGATCCTCTAAGTCATCCCCTTCAACTAATACGGTGTAGAGGCCTGTGATAGACCCCTTGGCTCCCCAATTTCCAGCTCTCTCGACCAGCCGATTTAAATTATTAAAAACAGACGGGGTATAACCCTTGGTGGTCGGCGGCTCTCCCGCCGCCATTCCGATCTCTCTTTGGGCCATGGCAAAACGAGTTAAAGAATCCATCAGCAACAAGACATTGAGTCCCTGTTTTCTATAATATTCAGAAAGCGCAGCAGCGACAAAGGCTCCGCGCACTCTGCGAACTGGAGACTTGTCTGCCGTTTCACAAACGACTACACTTTTTTTCATGCCTTCCGGTCCTAGCTCCCGTTCGATAAATTCTCTGACCTCTCTGCCTCGCTCGCCGATAAGACCAATCACAACCACATCGGCTTCGGTGTAACGAGCCATCATCCCCAGAAGAACACTTTTCCCCACGCCACTACCTGCAAAAATTCCTGTTCGTTGCCCTTTTCCCCACAGGTAATACACGCATTGATAGCGGTAATACCTAGGTCAAGAGGTTCGGTGATTAGTTCTCGTTCTAAGGGATTTAAGATCGCACCGTACAAAGGTATTCTTAAAGGCAAAACCCAATCACTCTTTTTCTCATAAGGCTGACACATAGAATCTACGACCTGGCCTAGAAGCGCATCTCCAGCAGGAATAGTAGCCATCTCTTCACCAATCTCAACACGGTCTCCTAGCTGCACCGACCCTAAATCATCTAGAGGCATTCCTACATGGCCGGTAGGATCAAGACTTACAATTTCAATAGAAACTTTTCCTGTTGAGGTCGTAACTAAACATAATGATCCCACTCGCACATTGGGAATCATTACGCGGATCGAATCCCTGCGAACCTTACAAACCTTTCCATAATACTTAAGAAAGTTGCCTTCCCTAATTTTTTGATTTGCTAGTTCAAGCAATTGGCAATTCCTCCAAATGGCATATTCCATTAAGCATCTGTTCAAGTTTTTCCATCTCTTTTTCAGAGGAAAAAAATACCCCTCCAGCGCTGCACTCCACCTTAAATTCACCTGGCCTAAGAGAGCAGTCTTTAACAAATTCAAATTCTTGTGCCAAAGGTAAAAACCCTAATTTTTCAAGTCGAACATACTGATGCTCTGGAACTATAAGAAGCAATTTAGCATCGGAGGAAAAGTTGACTACCTGTGTCTGTAACCAATTTTGAATACCCGCCTCTATCTGTCCCGCATTTTTGACTATGAATTTTTTCATGAGAACCGACATAGCCTCTAACCAAATAGGTTGATGGCTTTGTAATAACGCCTGCTTCTCGGTAATAAAAGAATCGATTTGAGATTTAACCTCATTTTTCAATTCCTCTTTTAATTGGGAATATTCCTCTTCGGCTTGCGCTTTTCCAGCTTCATAGCCCTCTTGCTGTCTCTCTGCGCGATAGATCGGAGCCGCTTCATTTAAGCTCTTTTCCACAGCAACTCGGACACGCTTTTCTACCTCCTGAACTACAACCTTTTCAATCTCCCTTGCCAATTCCTTGTCGGAATTAAAGGAGTCCCAAAAAATCGAGGGTAGTGTGAAAAAATCGGTCTTTTTTATTTCCTGCTTCTCTTCAAACCGATTATTCAAAAGCGGAGAACCGATCTCACTTTTTGAATATTCATTAGGCTGAAATGACAGGGAACCTTCGGCCTCTGATAAAGCTGAAGATCTCAGCTCTGCTATTTCACCCGTTCCAGAAAACT
Source organism: Deltaproteobacteria bacterium (assembly GCA_013205415.1). Classification (GTDB taxonomy): domain Bacteria; phylum Bdellovibrionota; class FAC87; order UBA2466; family UBA2466; genus UBA2466. The sequence continues at coordinate 2,643 of JABMMY010000169.1, read as the reverse complement.
GGGTCTGTTGAAATTCACCTTCAGCATTAGACAAGTTCGGAGTCTTCGCCAGCACTGATCACCAACTTTCCTTCTTTTTCTAGTCTCTGAATAACTGCAACGATCTCTTTCTGAGCCTTTTCAACTTCCGATACCTTCTGAGGGCTCATAGCTTCAAGATCGTCCTTTAACATCGCAGCCGCTCTTTCTGACATTGCGCTCATAATTTTTTCTTTGAGTTCATCGGTCGAGCTCTTTAAGGCTAGAGTCAGTTTGCTATTATCAATTTCTCTTAAGATGGTCTGGACTCCTCGAACATCAATTTTAATAATGTCTGCAAAGGAGAACATATAGAGTTTAATTTCATCTGAAAGCTCAGGATCATTATCTTCCATACGACTCATAATGGAATTCATCGTTTTTTGATCGAGATTATTAATTAAATCGGCCACTGCAGCCACACCACCAAACTGACTACCACCACCTTTGTTTTTTCCTAATAGCTCAACCTTTAAAAAATCATCAAGTTCCGCAATTTTTTGTGGTTCAACATAGACCAGGTTAGCCATTCTAATCACGACCTCAGCACGAATAGCTTCTGGCAAACTTTTGAGTGTTTTAATCTGTTTCTCTGTCTCCATATGAACTACAACCAAAGCAATCGTCTGAGGGTGTTCATTTTGCAGAAATTCTGCTAGCTTTTTAGTGTCTACCGTTTCAAGCACAGTCATTCCTTTGCGCTCAAGTAGGTTTACATTTTTCATGCTCCCAAAAATCTGATGGGCTCTCTTTTCCCCAAGCCCCTTTAAGATCATTTCTGGATCGGTAAAATTTTCTTCAAAAATCATCACATCTTTTTCGCTTAATTTTTCTAAAAACTCGGTAAGAACTTCGTTTATTAACGTCATCGGGGCTTTCTTCATGCTACCCATGACCTTCAGGACACTTCTCAAATCTGAGTCTTTCATCTCCTTCATGAACTCAATAGAGGTTTCCTTGCCTAGCACATTCATTAGAATAGCTAATTTTTCAATCCCTGTGAGTTTTTGGTTTCTTATTTCCATTTTTCAACCCTCTGCTACGCGAGTTTCTAATTCATCTAGCCAGTCCTGTACGACTCTAAAACCTTTTTTAGGGCTAGCCTGCAGGCGCTCCAAAATTTTAATTTTTAAATCCTCTTCAATAGCTCTTTCATCCATTGGGGCAATCGGTTCATTTTGTTTTTTTGAATCTGATTCTTCTGAATTAGACACAGTAATAGTCTCCTCTTGATTATTACTAAACACAGACAAGGAACCTATTCCTCGTGAAAGAGGAAGAGATGCACTTTCAGCTGCCGACTCTAATTCCGATACCGTTCGAGGGAACATTCCAGAGGAGCCTTCTGATCCTACCTTTTCGTCAGCTGCTACGGTCCATTTCAAAAATGGCCTTAAAACTAAGAAGAAGAACATGAGTACCACTAGAGAAATAAGTCCATTGCGAATTCCGTTCTTACTTAGTTCTTTAAGATCATACCAAGGGGTGGCAATAACAGGAGCTTCCAAAACCTCATTATTACTAAAAGGAAGAGAGCTAAGAGTAATACTATCTCGGCGCTCAACATCAAAGCCCACACTGTTGGCGACTAGATCCTGCAGTCGTTTTAATTCTGCTTCTGGCCTTGGAGAAAAAACATCGGCCGTATTAGGCAGTGTCCCTTTAGTGTAGTAGCCATCCACTACCACAGCTACGGTAAGCCGTTTGATATTTCCTGAGGGCTTTTCCGTAACCAGAATCTTTTTGGGAATTGCATAGCTAGTATTATTGGTATTTTTCTCTGTACTGCTTGACGCCATTGGAACTTGACTATTTTGAGCTTCAGCACCTGGAAGATTTGATCGACTTCCGGGAATACCCGTAGGATTGGGTCGGCTACCTGTGACGATCTCCTCGGTTTTCATGGTCTGTTTGGGTACCGCTTTTTCTGAATCGTAAGTCTCCTCTGTAGTATTACTACGTGCGGGGTCAATTTCAGCCGTGACCTTGGCCCTTACCTTTCCAAATCCAACCACCGGCGTTAATATTTCTTCGATTCTTTTTTCATATTCCGACTCAATCGATCTTTGAAGTTCTAAAAAAGAGCTGGAGGTATTAGATGCGGAATCATCACCTGGACGATGCAAAAAACTACCCTTAGTATCGACAATAGTAACTTGACCCACCTTTAATCCCTCGACGGCACTGGCTACTAAATTTGCAATTCCAATCACCTCAGTTTTCGAAGGGGACATTCCAGGTTGTAGTTCTAAAATTACAGAGGCTTTAGGAGGCTCCTCCTCCTCCATAAACACCTTTTTTGGGGGAATACTAATATGTACCCTAGCAGCTTTTACCGACGCCAATCTCTGAATAGAACGAGTCAATTCTCCTTGAATGGCTCTCACATATTGAATCTTTTGCACGTAACTGGACATTCCAATGGTGGTGGCATCAAATTTTTCAAATCCCACCACATCCTGGCCAGGAAGCCCCTCTTTAGCTAACTCCATTCTAGCTTTGTAAACTTGCGATGCGGCCACTGTAATACTTCTAGAATCATCAGAAATTCGATAAGCAATATTCTGTTCGCTCAGCTTTTTTGAAATAGCTTTAGCATCCTCTTGGTGTAGATCGGAATATAGT
>JABMMY010000168.1 GCA_013205415.1 Deltaproteobacteria bacterium | reverse complement strand
CTTCTCACCAACACTACGATCTCTTCATCGTTGGGTGGGAAGAGGTGCGGCAAAGGCAAATATGCCCATGTGAAATGTTAAATTAAGGCTAAACGACAAAGGCTAAATGTTTAACGCTAAAGATAAAATCTACTACCTAAACTATCGAAATCTCACTTTCACTCTCACTCTCACTCTCACCCACTTTTATGGGAAAGAGGCAGAGCGGTAACCTATAAAAGAAACTTTGTAGGCCATTTCGCCTTTTTTTGTCCCTACTTGGGACTATTCTTAGAGAACACACTTCACACCTAGGCTCGAATAGACTCTCAGTAGCGGCAACCCTTTTGCAACCTAGAAAACTGAGGTTATCGACGCAATGAAATGGCTCTCTTTACTATTTTTCCTTTCCTTCATTTTCACATCGGCCTATGCCTCTCCGAAATTTACCAAGTGTGGCTCCCTTCTACGCGCCATCACCGCTCCCCTAGAGGAAAGTAGTGTGGAATTAGAACTTAAGAACTCCAATACCATTTTATCCTTACTTACCACCACCACCGGAACCCTATCCCCTCTGCTTCCCTCAAAAATAATATTCTCATTTACTGGACTAAACCTACCGCCGAATCTCGCAGAACATTTCAAGGGATGGAGCTATGAGAGATTGGCTGCCGAGCCCTGGGATAATTTAACCCCGGATCAGAAAAGAGGTTTTCTAAAATGGGGGGCGCAACTAAAGCCCACCACTTTTTTTCAGGACAGATCGGTACCAGGCATAAAAATTAAAGATTCAGCACAGGTTCATTTCACGATACCTACCGAATTTTTAGGAGTTTCATATCCCGCAGGAGATCACACCCTAGACATCTCTAAGATCTTTCGAAAGGTGGAATATGGAGGTCCTTCTCAAGACCCCAATTCACTAGAGCTTCATTTTCGCGCCAGAAAATCGGCAGGAGAGGTTAGTAATGGGGCCTCGATATTTCTCTCTGCACTCAATGAACCCAAAATTCATCAACATGTTCACATCGTAAGTCCCCTCCCCATTGAAAAGTTACAAAAAGATGGGATGGTGAGATCTGCCATGTTAGTGGATCTCTATCGACGAGCTAATTTAATTTCCGAGATGATCAATATCGTTGAAGAAAATGCGCATGGCCTCACCAGTAACAAAAGTGGAACCATAGTTTTCTGGGACACACTAGCCCCCAGGCAATTAAATATCGTATTTCAACATCTAGAAAAGGCCAGAATATTAGGGCACACCTCCCCATTGGGATCTCAGGCCAAAATGGCCTTCGTGGGTTTTCGAGGAGGCGATACCTATGATGATGCGAATCTCTTTGGATTTGAAATTCGGGGAATTAGTCAATTCGCCGATGGGCAAACCACCAGAAACTTCTTAAATACTTTGCAATGGGCGATGAAACAGGAGCACTACGGAGTGCCAAAAGAGCAGATGGAGGAATGGCTTAGTAAGCAACCCCCCACTTTTTATCTAGACATGGGAAAAACTTGGTATCAACAACCCTGGGAGGTTCTCAAGGCTAATGGCTTTGGCCACCGGTATGAAGAGATAGATCCCTATATGAGAAAACACTTTTTTGATTTAGAAAAAAACCGAGAGCTTAAGATGATTTTTTATGACTGGACAAATGATCCTCTTTTATTCAACAAACCCAAATTGCTCCTACAAATTCGCAAGCAGCAGATCTTGGCCTTAGATTCCTTAAGCAATGGACTAGTGTCCACCACAAAAATAATGAACGATTTTTTAATTCATTCAGGACTCTATGGTATTTTTACGAGATCATTAGGACAGTAATATCGAGGGAGAAGAAGGTGTGGACTAATCCTTCCCCGCCCCAAAGTAACCTTCCAATTCAATTTCTGGTATTCCTCTGTACGGCAACATCGCGCAAAGCAAATACCTGCTTGATTTTTATATCATAAAAGATATAATGAATTATGGATTGGAAGGTCACTCCAACAAAACGAGCAGCCAAGGATCTCCAGGGTATCCCGAAAAAAATGGGTCTGATCTATCGGGAACTCGTTGATGACCTGGAGTGTGAAGGCCCGTTTCCTTTTGGCTGGGATGCTTCGCCCTTAAAAGGAAGCGAAGAGGTGCGTATTAAATTAACACGCGAGTGGAGGGTCCTTATTCAGGTGATAAAACCGTCCATTATCGTTGTAAGGGTCGTTCACCGTAAGGAGGCATACCGATGACCACGTTAAGCATGTTAAAAAATGTAAAGCGCCTATTTCCTGAGCTAAAGCAACTACCCAAGGCAAAGCTACAGGTGGTGGAAGATGCCCTTGTCTATGCCGCAGGATTAGGCCCCGATGAGGGACTCATTTCCGAGGAGGAGAACAAACAGCTTTTGAAGAAGCTAGGGCTAAAGGGTGGGATCAATCCGGCGAACAGCCTAAAAGCCTATCGACTGCGGCAAAACCTCACCCAGCAGGAACTTGCGCGTAGGGCTAATATTCCGCAGTCCAATATTTCGGCGATGGAAAAAGGGACCCGACCCATTGGCCTTAAAAGCGCGAAGAAGCTAGGATTAATTCTTCACTGCAACTATAAGAAACTCGTTTAGTGGTCGGCCAAAGCTCGCAGCTCTTT
>JABMMY010000167.1 GCA_013205415.1 Deltaproteobacteria bacterium | reverse complement strand
GTAATTTTTTAAAAAAATTTAAAGGGATATCGTGTGCCACGCTTACCCCCTCTCTTATAGAAGCTACTCACTGTGTTGCGAATTGGGCGCGATAAAAAGCACTAGAAACACTACCTTATAATTATCTTCTTCAAGGCAAAAATAGTCAATCCACAGAGGGTGAGAGAATCGTTTAATCGATTTAAAGGTAGGCTTTTTTAAAAACTAAATCTGCTAGGTCTGGGCAATTCGACGCCCCCACGCTCTTGCCTCCTCTAAAATTGAGGACTCGTCTAGCGTCAAAATTTTTCTGTTTTCCATGATAACACTCCCACCTACCACACTATGCTTCACATCGGAGCCCGAGGCGCTATATGCCAAATGTGAAAAGGGATTATAGATAGGTGTGGCATGGGCCTCTTCGGTGCTAATAGCTATCAAGTCGGCCGATTTACCCACCTCAAGAGAACCTACCTCATGATCGAGTTTCAAAGCGGTGGCACCTTCTATCGTCAATATTTTGACGATATCCTCTGCAGTAAGAGCTCCCACCCCATTTTGTAAAATCTGAAGCTTCAGCGCAGTATCGGCCTCCTGAAGTAAATCAAGATTGTTATTACTCGCAGCTCCATCGGTACCTAATGAAACTTTGATTCCAGCTTTTCTTAATTTTACAATCGGAGCAATACCGGTCCCAAGTTTTAAATTAGATTCAGGATTATGAACAACACCGACTTGATTACGGCTTAAGATCTCAATGTCTTCAGGTGTGACACAAACGACATGCGCTGCTATTGCCCTGTTTTTCCACAGACCTATCTTTTCAAAAAAAGCGGTCGGAGTGATCTTTCTTTTCTTAAGACAGTCCTCTAGTTCAGCAGCGGTCTCTTGTAGGTGCAAATGAACCCTTAGCTTTTTTTGAAAAGCATAATTCGAAACCTGCTCCCAAATGGAATCGGAGACTCCATAAATAGAATGGGGCGCTATGGCCGGAATCACTCTGGGATAGCTTTCAATTTCAGAAAGGTACTCATCAAATTGACTAAAAATTTCCCCGGTATCCTCGACTCCACTAATTTCCACTAGTGTTTGTCCACAAATTCCTCTTAAGCCACCTTCATGAACGGCTCTCGCTGCAGAGGCCTCAAAATAATACATGTCATTAAACAGGGTGGTTCCTGATCGAATCATTTCGATTTGTGCTAGTAAGGTGCCTACATAGACAAACTCTTTGCTACCCCATTTTTTTTCCAGTGGGAAAATTTTTTCATTGAGCCAAGAATGCAATGGCATATCATCTGCAATTCCACGAAGCAATGTCATCCCCGTATGAGTATGGCCATTAATGAGTCCAGGAAGGACAATACAATTTCTAGCATCAATAACTTTTTTAGCACAGTGAACTGTAGGCTTATCTATAGACTGTATGGCAATAATTCGACCGTGAAGTACATCGATCTGCGCATTTAAAATAACCTCATTTTTTGAATTGAGTGTAAGAGCCGTTCCTCCCCAAATAGTAAGATCCGGAATTTTTGTCATTTTTTTCTCGTCGGTCACATTCATTTTTTTAGTTTCTCAGGATCAAATGCAAATGGAAAGAGGGTTCTAGTCAAAGTTTTTTGAAATTTATCGCCAGTTTTATTCACGGCAATCACCTCGGAAGCCCCTCCAAATTCCTGAATGACCTGTAAACACATGCCACAGGGAAAGACCGGCTCTTCAGAAGAGGCCGCTACCACTAGGAGCTTAATCTTTCTACCACCCTCAGAAACCATTTTAACAATCGCCGTTCGTTCGGCACAAAGACCTGCGGGATAGGACGCATTTTCTACATTACAGCCGGAAAAAATGCTCCCATTTTCATCTATTAATGCCGAACCCACTAGGTAGTTTGAATAGGGAGCATAGGCCCTACCCTTTGCCTTGAGTGCCTCTTTTATTAATCTCTTTTCCTTGATTGAGAGTTTTGAAATAGCTTCGGGTGTTTTCATAAAACCCTCTTCATTTCTTTAATAGACTCTTTGACGAGCAAGCAAAAAACCGTTTGAACCTTTTTTGCAGTTTCTAGAACCTCTGAATGTTCTAAGGGAGTGGGCCCCACTCCTGCGGCAAGATTGGTCACACAAGAAACGGCCACCACCCTTTTTCCCATATGGTGTAGGGCTATAGCCTCGGGGACCGTAGACATTCCCACCACATCGCCTCCTAAAGCACGATACATTTTAATCTCTGCCGGAGTTTCATAGGAGGGACCATGTAATCCCACATAAACCCCCTGTTGTAATTTAATCGCCAGCCTCTCAGCAGTTTCGAGAACAATTCTTCTTAACGTAGGATCATAGAGATGGGTCATGTCTGGAAAACGTGTTCCCAGTTTGTCTATATTTTTACCAATCAATGGATTAGTTCCCATTAGATTTAAATGGTCTTGAATCAGCACTAAGTCTGCAGGTTTCATCTCTGCGTGGAGCCCTCCGGCTGCATTGGTCAGAAAAAATACTTTAGCACCACAAAGACCGAAGACTCGAAAAGGAAAAACAACCTCCTCCATGGTAAGACCTTCATAAAAATGAAGCCTCCCCTGCATACAGGCCACACGAGTGTCTCCTAAGGTTCCAATGACTAATTTTGAAACATGCCCTTCCACCGTAGTTTTAGCTAAATGCGGAATGTCTGAATATGGAATTTCCACTTCAATTTT
>JABMMY010000166.1 GCA_013205415.1 Deltaproteobacteria bacterium | reverse complement strand
TCAGATTATTGGTCACATCGGCCCGCAGTGCCGTTCAAAAGGTTCAGCAACTTAAGATACGGATAAAAAAATAAAAATGACACCGAAGAATCATCAGCCCCTTCGCATCCATCAGTTTCACTACTCGGTAAGTGCCACCGATGGAGTGAGCCACCATATGTTATTTATTCAATCGGCACTAAAAGAGATTGGAATCTCGGGGGAAATTTTCGCCTCAAAAACAAACGGTATCTCCTTCCCTCAAATCCTTTTACTCAATCCCGAAAAAATGTGGGACTGTGATCTTCTTATTATTCACCATTCTCAAGGCAATCCAGACTTAGCTAAATTGGCTCACATTGAAATTCCAAAAATGCTTATTTATCACACCATCACGCCTTCGCATTTTTATCCCCATGACCCTTCTCTTGCCGATTTAAGTCGTCTGGGAACTTTACAGTTAGCCTCACTTAAAACCGAGGTGATGGCCTCCTTCGCAGCCTCTGAATTCAATAGGAATGAATTAAAAAAACAGCATTACAATAACCCTCAAATCATTCCTTTATTAGATCTACCTATTAAGTTAAAAGAGGTTCCATTAAAAAGGTTTCAATTTAAAAATACAGAACCCAAGAATATTTTATTTGTGGGTAGAATCACACGACATAAAAATCAGGCACTACTAGTACAAACATTTTTCCATTTAAAAACTCAACTCCCTAAAAACTCAAAGCTAACTTTGGTAGGAGGCCACGAACCTATCTACCTCGACTACATAAAACTATTGTGTCAACAATTGGGATTATCAAATGAGGTTCGATTGACGGGAAATGTCACTAAGAAGGTTCTAGAACAATATTATGAATCGGCTGATGCTTTTGTTTGTGTGAGCGAACATGAAGGCTTTTGTATTCCCCTTCTTGAGGCCATGGGTCGCAATATTCCTACCTTCTTTTTTCCTGAGACTGGCGTTAAAGAAACGATGGGAAAAAGTGGAGTGTCGATTGAAACGAAAAGGCCCCAAGAAATAGCTCAGATTCTTGCCACTATTTTAAAAAATCCAAAAGCCCTTCAGACTATTTTAAAATCTCAGGTGCTTCGTATTGAGGAATTAAAAAAGCAGCAAAACGCCAGAATTCTGCAAAAGCAAATATTAGACCTGGTGACTAAAGTCAGAACCTCTCCTGAAATTCATTTTGAGAAGGCCTTATAGAAATTATTTTCATGAAAACTAATACTTTAAAGCCCAAACAGGTTTCAATCGCCTCTATTTTAGGCCTCTTATCTCTTTTTTTTCCGATTCAATTTACCTACGCAGTTTCTTTAGGGGGCAATTGGAATTGGGAACGAGGCGGCGCTATCAAATCCTTTTTGGGATTAAAAGGCTTAAATCAACAGGGCATTTTCGAAAGAGATCGGGTTTATTTTAATGAAGAAAGATTTCGCGTTCAGGGGGCTTTGACCCACCCCAATTTTCGATTGGAATTCGCCGATGAAGCTTATGTATTTATAGAACGTGATAATCCATCGCCTTTGATACTACCCGATTTCAAGCCCACATCGGCTTGGAAAGCTCAGTGGACTTTACTCGATAGAAAAGATGTTTCTATTGTGGGTAGATTAGACCGCTTTTTTGCTCAGTTTATATTAGGAGATGTGCAAATAATTGTGGGAAAGCAGGTTATTGCTACAGGCGTGGGCCAAATATTCACAGCCGTCTCACAGGTGCAACGCTATCTTTTCGATTTTATCGATCCAGAATTTCCGAAAACAGAGGATGCCGTCTCGGTTATCTGGGCCGGTCCGCTTCAATTGGAGGCGAGATTTCTCCCAAAAGCTAGTGACCAACGAGAACAAAATTTTCATCTTAGAGCTAAGGGTAATAAAAATAATTTCGACTTTGCTCTAACAACTGGAAAATCGGACGATAAATTTTATTTAGGCCTAGAGACGGCAGGCAATATTGGCGATGGATTGATTCGTGGTGAATTAGTGGGTTACGATGCCAAGAACAAAGACTATTTACAGGGGCTTCTAGGGTTTGATTATGTGTTTTCTGCTAAATGGAGTGGAAAGGCAGAGTTATTTTATAATGGATTTGGTAGGGCCGGTGATTATGTATTTGAGATCTTTCCCCATCGAACGGCCCCTTTTCGAGGACAATGGTATGGGGCACTTTTACTTACATGGGAAATTCATCCCTTATTAAAAGGTCACTGGTTGAGTATTGTAAACCTACAGGACCCCTCCTCTTTAATGCACCTTTATTTTAATTACTCTCTGGGAAATAGTTTAGATCTTCTAGCGGGACAATTTCTTAATTTAGGAAAAATGCAATCTGAGTTCGGGGGAAGGCTTGCAGTAGCCCCACCTAATTTTGAACTGGGAATGACTAATATTACCTATGCCGCCCTTCGCTGGTATTACTAAAAATAGATTATTGTTCATCGGCTTCAGTTAGCTGCCGCGTTATGTTTCAGGGGCACTTTTTTTTGTGAATATTAGGTCACAATAACGGTCCTTTTCCGTTGACTGAGAACAAAAAAAATAGAATTCTACAATGCTGGATTGAAGATTTAATTTATTAGCCTTATGAATCAACACTTAGTCAGTCAAAATAGTTTGGGTACGGTATTGAAGTTCGAAGAGTGGATACAACAGGTGTCTCCTCACATTCCTATTAATTCTGCGCTGGCCGTTTTAAAATTAACCGAGCAGGGTGCTACGATTCCTTTTATTGCTCGATACCGAAAAGAGCAGACCTATAATTTAGACGAAGTTGCTATTCAGACGGTCATCGATAGTAAAGAAATTTGGGATGCGGTCGTAAAACGACAGTCTTTTAT
>JABMMY010000014.1 GCA_013205415.1 Deltaproteobacteria bacterium | reverse complement strand
GAGCTTTAACTCAATGCTTGGGATCCCTTTGGACTGATATCGGGAACTGCCGCTAGCTTATTAGGAAATAGAAATTTTTCTATGATGTGTTTTTCGCTTGCGGCATCCTTCATTCCTAGTTCTAAAAGTGCTTTGATATAACCGGGAGAAAACATTAGGTAACTTAATAGGTCGCCTAGTTCTTTGGGTGAGGCGGTAGACTTTAAAAATTGTCTAAAATGAAAAGGTACCTCATTTAAAAAATTAACGGAGAGGGCCCCTAAATCTTGGCTAGGCCGTAGGAGAAGTGCGGGTACCTTTTTTACATGAATCCCGTCGGCAATGCGATTGTTCCTAGTGAGGTTTTCATAATCGGCTTCAATACTATCTAGAAAAATAGAATTTAAAACGGCTCCCGCTACAAACCCCATTCCCACATGTTCAGGACGAAAACCTAGTGGATTTTGGGGTGACGGGGACCTGATTCCAATGGCAAGCGCGCGCGTGGCACCTAGATGAATCGCGGGACTGAAGGGGAAATTAAATCTAAGGGAGCCATCACCAAAAAGAAAATCCCCAATACGAACCGGCTCAAATAAAATGGGAATAGAGCAGGAGGCCATGATGTGGCGTAGGTGAATCTGTGATCTAACGGCTCGTCGGGTTTCTCTGACCCAAACTGGAATGTCCTTATTAGAATCAAAAAAGATGGTGGTATTACCATCGTGATAATTGGTAGCACTAATAGAAAGTGCCTCGATAAAACCACTGCGAATCGCCTTTGAAACTTTCCAGAAATGAATATGCGACAGTAGCGTGTGTGCGAGTGGGCTAGCATCAAGAAGTGATTTTAAAAGTAATTTTTGTGTGACCTTAGAAAGAAACATATCGTAAAGCCATCTGGAGGACATTGAAAATAGGGAATTGAAATTTGTTTTTAAAACCTGATCAAACTCAAGTTTCATCCAAAGATCATAAAGCTGAACGGCGCCAAGATTAAAGGGCAGTCCTTGAGAAAGAAAACAGGCATTGATAGAGCCTGCCGAAATGCCACAATAGATCTTAGGCTCTAGCTCTGGATAGTTTTCAGCAATGTAACGAAGGATACCTACTTGATAGGCGGCTCTAGCCCCTCCTGCAGGTAGTACCAACGCTAATTTTTCTGGTTGAGAATCGGGCATCTTCCTATTTTAGCCGATGAAGGCGTTTCAAGGAATCCCCTGCCAAAGATTTAAAAATAATTAAAATAAACTCCCCCTTTTTTAAGGCCTGTTTTTCCGCGACGCGCTGAATGCTGCGCGCGGTTCCCCAAAGTAATCTTTCCTCCGGCTTTGAAATCTCCCAGGCTAGAAAGAGCTGTCGGTCGGGGCCTAGGACTTCACCTACCTGTGACATCAAAGCTTCAAAGCGATAGGGGGTATCCATTAATACGGTGTGATAGGGAAGTGATCTTATTTGGCCAAGCTCCTGCTTTCTTATTGCGGTATCACGATTGAGAAAACCCTGAACCAAAAATGGGGGCTCCCAACCCGATAAGGCACAGGCCGAGCCCCAAGAGGTGGCACTAGATACCGACCGAATCTCAAACTTTAACTCTCTTGCTAATTTTAAGATCTCTGCGCCGGGATCAAAAAGCAAGGGCATTCCCGTGTCTGAAAATAGCGCGACCTTGGCGCCGGTGGGTGCCATTTTTTCAAGTAAACCTTTTAATTCTTTCCATTCCGACTCTCGAAAGGGATCTAGAAAAAAAACGGGAACCGATTCCCTCTTTTCAGTCTGTTTTAAATATCTAAAACCATTTCGTTTGGACTCTGCAATAATAAAATCGACAGAATTTAAACAGAGAATAGCCTCTTTCGAAAGAGACCCTTCATCGCTCAGTGGCGTACCGACGATAAAAAGTGTGCTAGGTGAATTATGACTTTCCAAGGGAACCTCCAAAATTTAGTTGGAATATAAATCGAGCATAGTCCTGTTTCCCTTGAGTTCTTCCGGAGAGCAGACTCAAGGACCAACAGGAGGAGGGTTTAGAGGCAAAATGAGCCCCCCACTCGTAGCTTCGAAGCTCTCCATGTTTTAGCGAATAGTTAATCAGCGATGAAAAGTTAACAAATATGGGAAGTGCTTTATTAATACCCAGAGACACTAACTGTTCATCTTGGATAGGATCGGGATCGGTGCGCATTAGGGTGCTAACGGAAAGCTTATCTCCCGGGGCAAAATCATAGGCTAGGGTAGAGGTCCAGGCCCCTTCATTTCTTAACTGCCCACTCGGACTAGCCGTTCGGTGCCACTGGTAGTAGCCTTCAAGGGTTAATGAAAGAGAGTTAACGGTGATATTTAAATAGCTCTCAATCGGCCCTAGATGATTTTTTAAAACAGGACTAAAAAATCTAGGATCACCTTTATCCAATCTAGAATTGTATTGGTTAGATAGCTGAAAGGTCAGAAAGCGAACCGATTCAAGTCCCAAAATAGTTCTTAGCCGTTGTATGAGTTCAAATCTAAAATATTCAAACTGAGTCACTAGATCGGTACTGTCGAAAGGGGGGTGAGTCCCTTGGAAAAAAGGATGGGTAGGCAGGGCACTTCCATAAATAGAGGAGCCATAAATGAGTCGAGGTTGAATCAAATGGGCAATATTTTCAAATCCGTTGAGAGAGGTTTTAAAAGATTTCGATAAATAAAAAGAAAGAGGAATTTCGGTAGTGATCGATTCTCTGTGAACGGTACTAGCCTCTGG
>JABMMY010000165.1 GCA_013205415.1 Deltaproteobacteria bacterium | reverse complement strand
GGACACCTCCGTCCCCCATTTTCCCGTCCCCCTTTTTCCATTGAAGGGATGGGGAGTCGGGTGGGGTTGGCTGCCGGTTTTGATAAGAATGCCGAGGCCTTTCTGGGGCTATCTGGCATGGGGTTTGGGTTTATAGAGGTGGGCACCGTCACGCCTCTGCCTCAAGAGGGAAATCCCAAACCTCGACTATGGAGAGTGTCTTCAGGCGGGCTCATTAACCAGATGGGATTTAATAATTGTGGGGTGATTCAGTTTAAAAAAAACTTGAGAAAAAATCGTCCCTACTGTGCCATTCCTATTTTAGCCAATATCGGAAAAAATAGGGACACACCTAATGAAAAGGCCTTGGACGACTACAATATTTTATTTAAAGAGCTCTCCACCGAGGTGGATGGTTTTGTCGTTAATCTCAGCTCTCCAAATACTGAAGGATTGAGAGATCTACAGACCGTAGCGTTTTTAGAAAAACTAGAGCTCATAGCTCCCAAGAAACCCATCTGGATTAAACTTGCTCCAGATTTGGAGACACAGTTTCTTACTGAGCTATTTATTAAAATTAAAAATAGTCATGTTTTTTCCGGTTGCGTTTTAACTAACACATCGAAAACAATCGCCCTTAATGACTATGGCAAAACAGAGGGGGGCTATTCTGGTGAAAAACTTTTTCAGAGATCTCTTCAGTGCGTTAGGTTATGTCGAGAGATATTTCAATCGAAGAAAACTATTATTGCCGTCGGTGGGATCCATTCTCTAGCGGGAGCCCAGCAAATGCGAGACGCAGGAGCCGATCTCATTGAGGTGTATACGGGGTTTGTTTATCATGGGCCACAGCTAATCAAAGATTTGCAGGCGGCCCTACCCATGATTCGGGGGTAGGTAGGTGATGAAAGAGGTCTAGGATCTCTAACATATAAGTGAACCGCAGTGGCTTATACTTAGGCTTATACTTGATCTTGAATTTCTACTTAGACTCAGCAGCACATTTTTGAAAGCAATGAAACAATATAGGCCCCCTTGCTACCAATTACTTTGTCGAAGTGTTAACCTAACTGCTCAACTTAACTAGAAAAAATAATTTTCGGGAGACCATATGGCTGTTGATAGTTATCGTATTTGTTTTAGGGACTATATTCCTGTCCTAATGATTTTGCTCTTGATTACTACAAGTTTGCCAATTTTTCATCCTTCTTTACTCTGCGGTGACATTACTATGGTGACACATCCTGCAAAGATATTGAATAAAACAGGAAATCTAAAGAGCACAGACATGCTTTTGCCCGCACAAGCTTTGCAGCCGAACGGCGACTCAATTCATAATCCTTTTGCTTTAAATTATTTTGGTCCGATATTGCTTTTTGCTGCTGGAATTAAGATTTTTGGAGAAACTGATAAAACCTTTTTTATTGTTCAAACAATATTTTGGTGTTGGTTGTGTTTTTTGATTTTAAGAAGGCTGAAATCAGCGCCTCTAGGCCTCTTGGCATTTGGAGCTTTTATCATATTTGGAACATTTGACGGCTCTACTTATAATACGCCCACTCAGCTTCCGATCATTTGTTTATATGTTATCTTTTGGAGAACCTGGGAATCTGAAAGATCTAAAAAACAGCTAATTTTTTATGGTTTGATTTTTGGATTGGGGCTTACGTTTCGTCCTGAAACTATTTTTCTTCTGGTTTTTTATTCAGCGAGCCTATTTTTAAAAAAGCGTAAGAAACTGGCTGGGCTTGTTCTGTGTATTTCAACGGCTGCAACCTACCTAGCGCTGGAGAAGTTGAGATTAATTCTTGGAGGAATTCACTCGTCCGATCACGCTTTCTATAATATTGGAACAGATATTTTGGCTCCTGGCTGGGGGGTGATGAATGTTGATAAAATATTACCACTTAGCGAGTTTTTATTAAATCCTGAAATCAGGAGCAAGCTGGTCATGAAATTGATTCATGGTGCCAACAGAATTTTTATTTTGCGACCACAATTGGTAAATCGAAACGATTTCTGGCTTTTGATTGTTGCATTATTCTCTCTGTTTTTTAATGTGAAATCAAAACGGCTATACGCACAATTATTACTATTGTTTTTGTGTCAAGCATTACTGAACTGTTTACTTAATGATGTTCATCGGTATTACGATTACGTTTTTATTTTGTTGGGGATACAATTTTTTGAAGACTACTTTCCCCATTATATCTGCTCAAAAGAGGTTATAAAAAAAGTTTCCTTCTACCCGGTTCTATTGGGCCTTCTGATTATTTTGATTGGTCAGAACATAAGACAGGATTGGGGGTGGTCCAATTATTTCAATAAAATTGAAACCACATATCGGAACAAACTTAAGTCGGTGGTTGAGGCGGTTTCCTCAGAGGATTTCATTTTGAGTAACAACGGAGGGGATTTGATGTGGTACGGAGATGCAAAAAAAGTTGTGTTTGCACCCCAGACCGAATTTACGATGAGTAGGATAATTTTGAAATATCCGAAAGCCAAAATAGTTTATTTTACTAGTGTTCCACAAGGGATCTTTGAGGGGTTGAATCCAATCAAAAATTATAAGCGCATCGAAATTGAGAAGGATATTATTTTGCTTTCCCCTCCTTAAAGTCCTGGCCCTGAAGTTTTTGAGAGTAAAGAAGATGGGCAAGATTGAAAGACGCAATAAAATCTACAGAACAAAAAAAAGGCGCCATTCGGAATCGAACCAAGGAATAAAGGTTTTGCGACCTCTGCCTTACCACTTAGAAGCTCGCTTTAATTGATCTATGATATCGGGGTTGTCTTTGGGAAACTGTCGAATGATTTCTATCGTTAAAGCAACAAACTTGAGGGTTGTTTGGTAAACGATGAG
>JABMMY010000164.1 GCA_013205415.1 Deltaproteobacteria bacterium | reverse complement strand
GGAAATAGATATTACCGACTCAATGCATTCGGTGCTGCAGATTTGACTCATGAAAAACTGATCAGATTCCGAAGAGATTAGTACCTATTCTCGTAAGGAAAAAATATGAAATCTTCTCAAAAAACAATATTTGCTATGATATCATTAGGGCTAATGGCTATTGTTTTACTCCAGACCGCTCGTGTGGCTAAAGGGGATAAAAAAATAACATTTAATCGCTTTATTGAGGGTGTTAAGAAAAATCAAATTGAGAATGTGACCTATAAATCGCATGGAAAGATTGAAGGCCGATTCAATGCGGTAGCACCTGAGCCTGAAAAAGGGCAAATATTTGAAACGATTGGGGAGACATCCTCAGAGTTCTATACCAAATTATTAAATGAGCACAATCTGATTCCTAACTATGAATCGGATGAAAATGGTTCGATGTGGATGCAATTTTTATTGGGTTGGGGTCCTATGCTTATTGTCGTGGGATTACTCATCGTATTTTTACGACAGGTGCAGGCCAGTGGTGGGAAGGCGATGCAGTTTGGTAGGTCTCGAGCCAAGTTACTCACTGAAGGACACACTAAAATTTCATTCGCAGATGTTGCGGGTTGCGACGAAGCGAAAGAGGAATTAAAAGAGGTGGTCGACTTCTTGAAGGATCCCAAAAAATTTACAAGGCTGGGTGGACGAATTCCAAAGGGTGTTCTGCTAGTGGGTAGTCCAGGAACTGGAAAAACCTTACTTGCAAAGGCCGTTGCCGGTGAAGCCATGGTTCCTTTCTTTAGTATTAGTGGTTCCGATTTTGTAGAGATGTTCGTGGGTGTGGGGGCCTCAAGAGTCAGAGATCTATTTGAACAGGGGCGAAAGCATGCTCCATGTATTATTTTTATCGACGAGATAGATGCTGTAGGCCGACAACGGGGCGCAGGGCTAGGTGGAGGCCACGATGAAAGAGAACAGACGTTAAATCAATTATTAGTAGAGATGGATGGGTTTGAATCTAAAGAAGGGGTTATTTTAGTGGCCGCTACTAATCGTCCCGACGTCTTAGATCCCGCCTTATTACGCCCAGGGCGTTTTGATAGAAATGTAGTAGTTGCCAAGCCAGATGTGCGTGGCCGAGAAGGAATTTTAAAGGTTCACACGCGAAAAACCCCTTTAGACAAAGATGTGAGTTTAGCGATTATCGCTAGAGGAACTCCAGGTTTCTCTGGAGCGGATCTTCAAAATTTAGTTAACGAAGCTGCTTTAGTAGCAGCAAGACGAAATAAAAACAGCATCAACATGAGCGAGTTTGAGTTTGCCAAGGACAAAGTTCTGATGGGCACAGAGCGCAAATCGATGATCGTTGGAGTTGAAGAGAAAAAATCGGTGGCCTACCATGAAGCAGGTCATACCATTGTGGGAAAAAGCCTGAAGGGATTGGACCCAGTTCATAAGGTGACTATCATTCCAAGAGGAATGGCCTTAGGAGTCACGCAAACACTTCCTGTTGAGGATCAGCTAACTCTTTCAAAAGAGAAGGCTGAAAATATGATCTCCTTTTTGATGGGCGGCTGCATTGCTGAAAGCATAGTGTTTGGACAAAAAACAACCGGAGCAGGAAACGATATTGAAAGAGCCACCGATTTAGCTCGTCGTATGGTTTGTGAATGGGGAATGAGTGATGTGATCGGCCCTGTAGCCATCTCTAAAAAAGAGGAAAATGTATTTTTGGGAAGGGAGTTTTCTCAACGACACGATGTGAGTCAAAAAACTGCAGAGATCGTAGATAGTGAAATTCACAAGTTGATCATGACAAATTATGAGCGGGGTGTAGCGGTTTTAAAAAGCAAAATCGAAATTCTCCATGCCATGGCAGCAGCCCTATTAGAAAGAGAGACGCTAGATCGCCACGAGATTGAATTAATCATGGAAGGAAAACCATTGCCGGCCTTTGTGGCGAGTTCATCTGAGGGTGAGGGAGTTAATAACGCAGCTTGTGTGAGGATCGAACCTGAGGTGAAAATCTTTCCAAATATCAAACCCAATTCAGAGGTCGCGTAGTTAGTTTTTGTCGGGAAATGAAAATGTAGCCCGAAGGGCTTTCCTCAATTTCTTCCCGACAGAAACGTATCCTGAGGCGAAGACGAAGGATCTCCTAGTAAATTAGTTCGTAGTGCCAGCTTCGCTGTGACGAGTCACTTTGTCTCTGGTTTAGTTTTAAATAATAAGACTTCTTTAGCAAAATCCCGTTTTGCAATTTCGATAAAATGCTCCCCTTTAAAAACTTCAATTTCAACTTTTCCAGACATAAACTCGACACACTCATCATCACTTGCGATGAAATACTGAAATTTATCCTCTTCGGGAACGCTCCAAAAAAGAAGATCCCCATAATTTACCTCTTCGATGAACTTCGAATTCCATACTTTCCACGTAAGACGCATAGGAATGCCCAATTCTTTTGCTTTATCTTGAATAGGACAGTACGCTGCCATCAATTCAGACTCGCCGACAAATCGAACGGGAGAAAGCCTTGGAATAGTAACAACGTAAGTGTTACCTGCTTTGTCTGTGAAGTAGAAATGTGTTTCTTCAAATGTAATCATTCCTTCAAAATAGAGATCTTTCGCATCCGCTAATACAGACTCCCATTTCGCTACATGAAATTTTGGACTGACGGTCTCAAGCCAATTCTTCTTATTTGTACCTAATTTTGACACGGACTTTATTCCCCTTTCCTGCGTTTTTTGGTTGAACTTCCAAAGTGGGGGATCCTTCGTCAGAACGAGTGCGAGCAACAATTCGATCTCCGTTTGGTAGCTCCTTCATTCTTCGTCCTGGATCATTTGTGGGAATCTCCTTACCGGGGGCTTTTTCAAAATCGCGATTAAGTTCATCAGAGCCACCGTTCTTTGTGTAGTTTCTCACTCGTTTATTTTCTGCATTAGCATCTACCGTGGCACCATCTAATATTCCCGTATCCCGTGCCGATTTTTCAAGTGCATCGTGTTCCTTGTCGAACGCCCAGGTAGCGATATTAATGAACGAAGACTCTCATAGTCATTACGATGCGCACGAATGACCTTTCTAAACTCTCGAAGAGCCTTAATATCATTTCCTACTTCTCCTAATCGATCAAGCAGCTCATCTGTCGCATCCTCAAAGCGAGGAATGACTCCGGTGGCTGTCGAAATCTCATTCCATTTTTCAACGACGGTTTTAAAAGAGGATCTACCCAATCGACCACGGTGCTCTGGAATTATAGAATCAATGATTTTCTTATTTTTATCCCCCATCTCTTCATAAGGAATTCCATTTTGAATGTTCCAAGACACCGCTTGAATCTCATGAGCATCAAAGTTCGGAAGGGCTCTTGTATTCAGATCTCGAATGATATCTGCTGCACTTCCATTGAGCTTCGCAATTAAGTACCGGTGAGCTTCAGGGCTTGAACCACTTGATTTCATACAATACGTCATAACTGGTACGACGTAATCCCCTGGAAGGAGTTTCAAAATTCCGTCCGACATACGGATTGGATTATTAAAATACTTTGTTGGATCAAAGGATTTTCCGGAAAGACTGGAAACTGTCGGATAAACACTTCTCGAACTGGGTGCAATGGGTGCTTCGGCCAGCAGAGCCTTTTCAAAAATAGGGGCAAGAGCCCTAAGCCCAGCCTCTTTCGCTATCTCTTCTACATTCGAAGTTTCAACCGATGCGCAGGAAAATAATAACCATAACATCGATCCTAAAACGAGAACTTCTTTTACCTTTTTATATTGCTGCATCATTTAATATATTAAAAACATTATCCTAATAGTTCAACTATGCCTTCCCTATCAACCCACAGGCCTTATAGTAGAACGTTCTAACCGCCAACTGCTACCTTTAAAATAACCTGCTCGAATTTAGACTTTTTTTTCTTGGGTAAGATTCCGCCCAAAAGCTCCTCGAACTTTGCAACGCTTGGTTCAGTCTTACCGCTTTCGTACGTTGAATAGTTATTGTGGTTTGTGTAGCCAAGGTTCTCTGCCACCTCTCGGATGGTCAGACCATGTTTGACTCGCTGTCGTCTAAGCACAACAGGGAGAATTGCACCGCTTGGAGAAACAGTAACTTCGAATTCAGTTTTTCCGGTGAGACGTACTGTCACCTTAGCTTGAGGTTTGTCCATCATCGTCCTAATGAGATCGATAATCATTTTCTGTAATTCTCCTTTGGTAAGCCCTTGGGTCATCGCATCAAGAACAGGGATTTCCGCTAACCAAAACCTTCCATCTTTTAAAATTCGTCCTTCTAAAACCACAGGGGCACCTCTTCTTTAAGATTGGTTCTGCTCATTCGCCTTCTGGGCATGCTTTAGAATCTTACGCGCTAGAAGCTCATTCACTTCGTTATGACGCGGAACCTCTTCGCGTTCGATGCCGTTCGTCCAAACATCATGGTTCCCGCCATGGCGAAGAAAGTACCATCCAAGCTGTCGTAATCGTTTCTCAAGATCGCGCCTCTTAACCAACTCATTGTACAATAATTACTGTACATAACACAAGTAGATTCAGAAGGAATATAAAAACCTGTACCTTTATGAACACCTAATACTGCCTTGGAGAAGCTCTGTTCCTCGCTCTGGTCAATCCTACTCAAAAAATCTTAATGCTTTAGGTCATGAAGGAGGCCTATTAAATCCCTTTAAAATTTTAGTAATTATGTCGAAAAGAGAGAAAGTGTGTAGAACACACCAACGCAAAGCTAAAAATTATGTTCGATTTCTTTAGCAACATTCGTGAAATACTTCGTTGGCAGGATCTCTTTGATATCTTGCTTGTGTGTATTATTGTGTATCGAGTTCTTTTATTGATTCGTGGGACTCGTGCGGTTCAGATGCTCACCGGTTTCGGAATTATTTTAATAGGTTATTATTCGGCCGAGAAATTAAAACTTTTTACCTTGCATACCATTCTAATTGAGTTTTTTAATAATTTGATTCTAATTCTAATTATTGTTTTTCAAGACGAAATAAGAAAGGCTCTTACCCAAGTGGGGAGAAATCCATTTTTTACCTCGGCTAATACGATCGAAGAATTAGGCATTGTTGATGATATCTGCAGGGCGGCTTTAATGTTAGCGGGTCAAAAAGTAGGGGCATTAATTGTTTTGGAACGGGAAACGGGTTTAAAAAATTATATTGAAGCGGGAACTATAATCGATTCTAAAGTGAGTGAAGACCTTATTGTAAGTATCTTTCATCCCTCTTCGCCCATTCATGATGGGGCTATTATTATTAGGAATTCCAGAGTCTCAAGTGCGGGCTGTTTACTCCCCATCTCAAAGGATCCAACTCTGGATAAGGAGCTAGGCACCCGCCATCGCGCGGCTCTGGGATTAACTCAGGAGACCGATGCGGTAGTTATTGTAGTGAGTGAAGAGCGTGGTGAAATCTCTGTCGTTCATCATGGAACTATGCTCAGGGATTTAGATATGAAGGACCTCAAGAATCAGTTACTTCAGCTATTGGGACTTAGGAAATTTGAAATCCATCTACAAAAAAAGGAGGGGACATGAAACTGTTTCTCTCCCGCCCAGAATTTAAGGCGTATCGTAATAATCGAGGACTCCTTAAGTTTAGCGAAAGTTTGGCTTTGAAGGCGGTAAGCCTACTTCTGTCATTAATTCTATGGGTCACAATATTAGGCTATCGAAGAGAGGAGATAAAAAAGGAGGTGCGATTAGAACCCCAGCTTCCACCCGGGATGATGATTGTAAATAAAATACCTGCGACGATTAGTTTTACCCTGTCTGGACCTAGAGTCATGCTAGAGCTTGCTGAAAAGCGAATTCAGGCGATACGATTAGACCTCACGCACACTCGCCAGGCTACTAATGGCTTTACCGTGACGGAAGCCGATTTAGGTGAACTGCCGAATGGTGTGAGAGTGACCTCTATTTTCCCTCCTCAGGTATTGATTCGTCTTGAAGAGGTTAGCGAAAAATACATTCCGGTGCGAGCCAGTATTAGCGGCAAAACTGCGGATGGTTATGAAGTGGTAGAGATCAAAGCAAGCCCCAGTAAGGTGGCTGTGTCGGGCCCGAAAGGGCTATTAGAGGCCTTGGAATTTATTGGAACTGAGGCCTTAAATATTGAGGGGGTAAAGAAGACTACCTCTGGTACTGTGGATGCTGAGGTGGATAATACACAGGGGTTTCAGGTTTCTAGAGACAAGACAGTTAAGGTTAGAGTAATCATTAGAAAAGTAAATTTCGATAGATAACAGAACGTGTATCAAAAAAAAGGACAGGAATGAGTCAAAATAGTAAATTATTTGGCACCGATGGCATTCGAGGAATCGCAAATCAATCTCCTATGACTAGCGAAATAGCTATGGCGATTGGCCGTGCTACGGCCTATCTGTTTTGTAAGAAAGATAATCGAGGACTCCCTAAAAATACCAAGGTGGTCATTGGAAAGGACACGAGACGTTCGGGCTACATGCTAGAAAATGCACTCTCAGCAGGCTTTTGTTCCATGGGGGCCAAGGTCTATTTAGTGGGGCCATTACCGACACCCGGCATTGCTTTTATCACCCGAAGTATGAGAGCCGATGCGGGAGTTATTATTTCAGCAAGTCACAATCCTTACCACTACAATGGAATTAAAATATTCGATCGCAATGGTTGTAAACTACCCGATAGTATCGAGCGAGAAATTGAACAGGTGATCTATTCCGACGAACTGGATAAATATCGACCGACGATGGAGTTTATAGGAACTGCCAAAAGAATTGAAGATGCGAGTGGTCGGTATATTGTTTTTGTAAAAGATACCTTTCCTCAAGAACAAACCTTAGAGGGGATCCGAATTGTTTTAGACTGTGCCAATGGAGCGGCCTACAAAGTGGCCCCTATTATTTTTGAGGAATTAGGAGCTGAAGTTTTTACTATTCATAATTCTCCCAATGGCGAAAATATCAATGAGCAGTGTGGTGCCGTATTTCCACAGTCGATGTGCAAGGCGGTTCATGAACACCGTGCTGAAATCGGTATTTCATTAGATGGTGATGCCGACCGATGTATTCTCTCCGATGAAAATGGTGAGGTGGTCGATGGAGATCAGATCATGGCTATCTGTGCCCTCCATATGCTTTCAGAAGGAACCTTAAATAAAAAAACATTAGTCACAACCGCTATGAGTAATATGGGACTCACCGTAGCGATTAAAAAAGCGGGTGGAAAGGTGATTCATTCTCAAGTTGGGGATAGATATATCGTGGAGACCATGCGACAAGAAAAGCTTAATTTAGGAGGGGAGCAATCGGGTCATCTTGTATTTTTAGATCACAATACGACAGGAGATGGAATGATGGCGGCCTTAAAAATTCTTTCCATTATGAAAACCACCGGGAAAAAATTATCGGAATTAAAACGGCAGATGACTCAATACCCTCAGGTCTTAGAGAATGTGATCGTAAAACAAAAAGATTCCTTTGATCAATTTCCTAAAATTATTAACTCCATCAAGAAGGTGGAGGCCGCGCTCGGTGAAAAGGGGAGAGTCTTGGTTCGATATTCTGGAACCGAACCTTTAGCAAGAGTCATGGTTGAAGGTGAGGACTATTTAAAGATAAAGGAATACGCTTTAGATATCGCTCAAACTATTCGTGCCCAATTAGGGTAAAAATATCTATGCAGCCTCTGGTTACATCCGCACAGATGCAAGAAATTGATCGTAGAACCATTTCTGAACTGGGAATCCCAGAACTATTGCTAATGGAGCATGCAGCTCTAGCGGTGGTTAAGGCATTAATGGCCCGTTTTGGGGGAACCCTAATCGACACCAGTGGGATTATTCTGGCGGGAGTGGGAAAAAATGGCGGAGATGCTTTAGCGGTTGCAAGAATTCTTAATACCATGGGCCTTAGAAAAAATTTCGTAGGAATGGTAGGAACGCCCAACGCACTGAGTGTGAATACTAAAACTCAACTTGAAATTTTAGAGCGATTAGGAGTTCCTGTAGTGTGGCCCAAAAAATCGGAACCGGAACCTTTTGAAAACTGTGATTGGATTGTGGATGGTTTTTTTGGAACCGGCCTCTCTAGAGAAATTAAGGAACCCCATCTTCATTGGATAAAAAAAATTAATAGCTATGGTGCCCAAAAATGGATTGTCTCTATCGATCTTCCCAGTGGACTTCACAGCGACACAGGCCATCCTATGCCGATTGCCGTGATGGCCTCTGAAACGGTAACCTTAGGGTTTATTAAACGAGGTCTTGTGACTGGGTCTGCCTCAGATTATGTAGGAAAATTAACTCTAGAATCGATTCAAATTCCTAGAGCCATTTCCTTTTCGATAGGTGCCTATTTATATGGGCCCGAAGATGCCTACAAACTTCCGCACCGAAAATCCTCTAGTCACAAAGGCGATTATGGTCACGTTTATGTCTGGGCCTCTGAAGAGAATAAACAGGGCGCCTGCATCTTATCTAGTTTAGGTGCGCTTAGAACCGGAGCAGGAAGGGTCACGGTGGTCGGACAAAAAGAGACATTAAAAAGTTTGAGGCAAAGATTGCCACCGGAGATTATGACCGAAGAGATCGGTGAAAATATATTTAAAGATCCCAAAGGTGTTTGGATACAGGGCCCGGGAATGGGATCCGAAGAAAAAATATCTATGAAGTATTTAGCAATGGCTATCAAGGCAAAATGGAGATGTATCTTAGATGCCGATGCTTTGAATCTACTTGCCGCAAATCCAACACAACTAATACCTATTTTACAAAAAGCGTCGATAGATCAACTGGTCCTAACACCCCATCCCAAGGAGGCCGCCAGACTATTGGGTATCTCGGTTAGTGAAGTAGAGGCGGATAGATTTCAAAGTGCTAAAAAATTATCTGAAAAATATGGAGCCACTGTGGTGTTAAAAGGGAAGGGGACGGTAGTTCAACTGCCTTCGGAAGCAGCTATCATAGTCAATTCGGGAGATACAGGGCTTGCAAAGGGCGGAAGCGGAGATCTACTCTGTGGAATTCTCGGGGCTTTTTTGGCCCAAGGACTTTCAATGGTAGAGGGCATTCCATTGGGTGTTTATGTTCATGGTAAGGTTTCTGAGCGAGTCACTCAGGCCTTTGGTCACTCTCGTTCTACAGTAGCGACAGACCTTCTTTCTCAAATACCTGAGGTCTTAAGAGAGCTAGAAACTCAATGAAACTTATATTTACCGAAACATTACCCCTAGAAGAATTGGATTCTCTAGTTCAAAAAATAAAACAGCACTGTCCGCAGGGTGGAATTTTTGGACTTTCTGGGGAATTAGGTAGCGGAAAAACAACTCTGGTGAGGTCTGTGATTAAAGACATTGCTAGTCGACAAAAGATCAAAATAGACAGAGTGATTAGTCCCTCTTTTGTACTGCACCAAAGTTATGAGATATTAAATCCACCGGTACATCATTTTGATCTGTATCGTTTAGATAATGTGACCGAAATGATGTTAATCGAATTAGAATATTATGAGATTGTAGAAAAGGTGCGTGCCAGCCAGGGATTTTTATTTTTAGAATGGCCTGAGATGTCGGTGGATAAAAGCATCTTAAAATTAACGGCAGAGATCAAGATAACTATTACGGGCTCCAGCCTCCAGTATTCGCTCTTTGTAAAAGATTAAATTATCGGTGAATGGGGTAGGCAACTTCACGGTATTACTGTCGCACGAGGACCGCTTTGATGCTTCAAAAGTTGGTTTATTGTTAGAGATCATCTGTCGTATAAGTAACATTATGTAATATTCAATAGGCGAGAAGGGGGGATTAGCAGCTTCGCCGTCCTTGGTTACCACTGCTAAGCCTCTTCCTCTAGTGTAGATCCTATTCACTGCTAAAGGTTCTAAACCAAATATCGACCAGCATCAGAGGTGTATTCTTTCCCTTTATTTTTCGCACATAGGTAGACCTCTCTCTGGTTTGATTTCCAAATTCATCCATCTCTAATAGCTCGATGTAATTTAGATTGATCGATTGTATTTGGTAACGATTCAGGTTTTCTAATTCAGAATACTGGGTATAGGCATCATAATTTCTATCAAACCAGAGTGATAGATTTTTCCATTTTGAATCGAGATTATTTAATAGGCCATCCCGATTTGAATCTAGATCTTTAAGTGCCTCGAAACCATTTGCCGCCCTTTTTCCGTTTGCTAAAAGGGTGGCCGAACCAAACAGCTCGCCGCCGTTATCGATCCTTCCATTGCCACTCAGATCCTGCACTAAGAAGGCATTATTGGCCCCCTTTACCCATCCGGTGTAGACCTTATTTCCGTCATTATTCAGATCAAATTGAGTTCCATCTTCAGGGCCAGATAATTGAATGCCCTGACCTGTCAGATCTAAAACGATAGGGCTATACTGCTTATCACAACTACCGACATCGGTAGTTTGAGACAGCCCGCGACCATTCCAAATGTCTAGGGAGATCTGTTTCGGTAATCGATTTGCTCTAAAAGTGGCCGGTACCACACTTAAATAGCTAGAGACCTCCTCACCGTAACAGCTACCATCGCCATTGCGATCATCACACACACTCACTACGATCGCGGCCTTTCTCCAATTGCCTCCTAACTCTTTTTTTAGAGCCCCTAAATTATAGAAAACTTTTTGGCTGTATTTACTTTGATAAAGGCTAACTCCTCTTAGATCATACGAGGCCACTAAAACACGATTCTTAAGT
>JABMMY010000163.1 GCA_013205415.1 Deltaproteobacteria bacterium | reverse complement strand
GTTTGGGCCTATGTTTATGAGCTAAATCTCGCACCTCATCGTAATCGATCAGATGAGTGTCGGGTCGAACCCCGTAAGAAACCACCTTAAAAAGTAGTCCAGAAAAATTAACCGGATGCCCATGGGTGAGATGGCCGCCATGGGAAAGATTCATCCCCAAAATGGTATCCCCAGGTGATAGGACCGCTAAATAGGAGGCCATATTCGCCTGGCTTCCGGAATGGGGCTGCACATTTGCAAATTCTGCACCGAATAATTGACACACTCTTTCAATAGCAACGGCCTCTACCTTATCGACGAATTCACAGCCGCCGTAATATCTTTTTCCCGGATAGCCCTCTGCATATTTATTGGTTAATACCGTTCCTTGGGCCTCCATCACCGCTCTGGAGGCTATATTTTCACTGGGAATTAGCTCTAAGGAATTTTGCTGTCTAAATAATTCCTCTTCGATAAAACCTGCAACCATAGGATCTACGGCTCTAAGATATTCCATGTTTTTTCTCCAAAGCTGAAATAAGTTCAATTCTTTTTTGGTGACGGCCACCCTCAAAAGAGGTTTTTAACCAACTTGAAACGGCAGATACTGCGACTTCGTGGCTCACCAATCTAGATCCCAAGCAAATAATATTAGAGTCATTGTGTCCTCTAGAAAGAGTGGCAGATAGATCGTCCCAAACGGTTGCAGCTCTCACTCCCGGAATTTTATTAGCCGCAATAGCCACCCCTATTCCTGAACCACAAATCAAAAGCCCTTGAGCTGAATCTTTAACAACCCCCACCGCAACCTTTTCCGCAAAGGAGGGATAATCACAGGAGGTTTCATTATGGCAGCCCACATCTATCCAGGAAAATTCGGGCAATATTTTTTTTAATTCTGTGATCAGCGCTATTTTAAAAGAATATCCTGCGTGGTCCGATCCCACGTATATTAAATTTTTCATGAATTGGCTCAAATCTTTTTAAAGATAAGTGTACCGTTTGTTCCGCCGAAACCAAATGAATTAGACATGGCATATTCTATTTTCATCTCTTGAGGGGTATGGGGAACAAAATTTAAATCACATTCTGGACTTGGATTATCTAAATTAATAGTTGGAGGAGCCACCTGGTGTTGCAACGCCTGAACACAGTACATCGCTTCAATAGCCCCCGCAGCACCTAATAAATGGCCGGTCATAGACTTAGTAGAACTGACAGCCAATTTTTTAGTGTGATTTTTAAAAATACTTTTTAGGGCGCTGGTTTCATTTAGATCACCGATGGGGGTAGAGGTGCCATGAGCATTCACGTATTGAATCTGCTCGGAATTAAGCTTTGCGTCATTTAAGGCCAACTGCATGCATCGAGCCGCCCCCTCACCCTCAGGTGCGGGTTGTGTGATGTGATAAGCATCACAATTAAGCCCATAGCCTACAATCTCAGCTAAAATATTTGCGTTTCTTTTTTTGGCGTGCTCATACTCTTCAAGGACCAATACTGCAGAGCCCTCCGCAATGACAAAACCATCACGATCCTTATCAAAGGGACGCGAGGCCTTAGTCGGTTCAGTATTTCTAGTGGATAGGGCCCTTAAAGCGCAGAAACCTCCGACACCTAATTCACAAATAACCGATTCACTTCCCCCCGCAAACATCACATCCGCTATGCCCTGCTGAATGTAACGAAAGGATTCTCCCAAGGCATGGGCACTAGAGGAGCAGGCGGTTGTGATACAGGTGTTAGGACCCTTGAATCCATATTTTAAAGAGAGTTGACCCGCAGCCAGATTTCCAATGACAGAGGGGATAAAGAAGGGGCTCAATCGACGAGGCCCTTTTTCTAAGAGCTCTGTGAACTGCTCCTGTATTTCGGTGAGCCCACCAAGCCCCACACCAATAATAGACCCAATACGTTCCGTATTTTCTTCGGTGAGAACTAGGCCAGAACTATTCATGGCCTCAGCCGCTGCCACTAAGCAAAACTGAATGAAGCGACCCATTTTCTTTAGGTCTTTACCCTGAAAATGATTTTCGGGGAGGTACTGAGTTACCTCTCCAGCAATACGAGAATTATATAAAGCCGCATCAAAAAGGGTGATAGGCCCAATGCCCGACCTTGAGTGTACTATCGACTCCCAGTTTTCCTTTGCTGTGAGGCCGATAGGACTTAACCCACCCATAGCTGTGACGACAACTCGTCTCATATTTTTTAGTTCACTTTGGTTTTGATGTAACTGACCACATCATTGACCGTTTTAATTTTTTCAGCATCTTCATCTGGAATTTCCAAATCAAATTCCTCTTCCATCGTCATGACAAGCTCGACGATGTCTAGAGAATCGGCTCCTAGATCATCAATAAAAGAGGCCTCTGGAGTGACGGTCTCCATGTC
>JABMMY010000162.1 GCA_013205415.1 Deltaproteobacteria bacterium | reverse complement strand
GTAGAAACTCCGTCTACTACAATGATCTCGATATTTTCATATTTCTGCATCAGGATAGATTGAATGGCGTGACGAATAAATGTCGCCCCATTTTTCACGGGCATAATAATAGAAATTAAAGGGAGTTCGTGAAGTGATTCAGAGTTTAAAGAGGTCATGAAAGAGGTCTATTAATCAATAGGTTTTTATTAACTGAATTAGCTCTTTAATCTCAATGCTTAAGGATTTGAGATTATGTTTCGTATGACTCTGAGATTCCTTTGTTTCCCTCTTTTTTTCATTGAATCTAATTTTTGCGCCTTTAATGCTGTATTTTTCTACGTGGAGTAGGTGACGAATCACATGTAAGGCCTCAACATCTTTTCGTTGGTAGACTCTGTGACCGCTGCTAGCTTTAGTGGGTCTAATCACAGAGAATTCACCTTCCCAATATCTAAGCACGTATGGCTCAACGCCAATTAAGGTACTAACCTCGCCAATTCTAAAATATTTTTTTCCAGCCTCCAGAGTTAATGCTTCAATGGGCACAGACTCTGGAATATCCTCTTCAATTTCAATAGCAATCGGTAGTTCTGTTTGAGCACCACATTGTTCTACTATCTCTGTCGAAATAACTTCACTTTGTAGGGTCTGTTCTTCATATAAAGAATCTAAAATAAATTTGTGAGAAAGTTTTTCTGTCGCTTTTGGAAGCTCAAATGCCTGTGAAAGTTCAAATGCCTTGGAATCGGACATGCTGTCCTCCCCTAGAATAAAAAAGATGAGTTAAAAAAATGAACTGAGTGCTTATTTAAGAAAATCAAAGGGCTTAACTTTGATCGTTATAATTATAAGGCAGAAATTGAAAAAAACCAAGAAGCCCAAGAAGCCCTCAATTTTAACCTCTTAGTTCAGCGCCATACTTCTCTTTTAATTGCGTGAGCATCTGATTTTTGAGTTCTTGAATCTCAGTGTCTTGAAGTGTTCGTTGGGGTGATTGAAATATTAGGTGAAATGCTAAGCTTTTCTTAGCAGGACCAATAGATTCACCTTCATAAACATCAAAAACAGACACTTCGGTGAGAAGTTCCCCACCCGTTTGCTTCATGTTCTCTAGCACGGCATGGCAAGAGATATTTTTTTCAACTACTAAAGCCACATCGAATTCAATCGCTGGAAATTTCGAGGGTACTTTATAGCGAGTCGTCACTCGTTGGTGCTTTTTCAACGCCTCTAAATTGAGTTCAAATAGGAGGACCGGTTCTTTTGTTTCTAAAATATTATCTCGAATTACAGGGTGTAGTTCCCCTAAGCTACCAATTTTTTTTGTTCCAAGCTTAATAATGGCACTTTTATTAGGATGGTACAAAACTGTATTTTTTGGCGCGTCAAAGGTTAATTTAACCGAAGTGAGTTGCGCTACTAAATTCTCTACCAGCCCTTTAACATGATAAAAATCTAAGGGAGTCGGCGTGTCTTTCCAGCTAGCTCCAGATAAGTTGCCCGAGAGAAGCCCGGAAAGATGCGGTGTTTCCTTTACCTTTGTTTCCTCATTGGAATCACTTACAAAGGTTCTAGCGACCTCAAAAAGTCTCTGGTGAGTTACTTTTCTATTCAAGTTGTAAGCATAGGTCTGAAGTAAAGAGGGCAGAAGTGAGGTTCTTAAAACCTTCATGTCATCACTTAGAGGATTCTTTAAAGAGACCATTTTATCGCTGTCAAACCCGTAGGTTTTTAAAAGTTGCTCAGATACGAAACTATAGTGAATTGTCTCTCTCAGCCCCATGGCACAGCAGATGTTTTTAGCCTTTAATTCGAAATCAAAATTAGATTCATCTAAGCGATCATAGGTCGCTAATGAGGTTGGAAGGTTTTCGGGAATAGTCTCATAGCCTGCTAGTCTTGCGACCTCTTCAACTAAATCGACATTGCCTTTAAGATCCTGTCTATGGGTTGGAAGGCGTACACTTAAAATATTAACCGATTTTTTGTGCGATGGAATTTCAATGGAATCTAATAAACTTGCAGCTGCTTCAGCCGAGATTTCCTTCAGTCCTGTAATTTTTCTGACATCTCTCACATCGATAGAGATGACGGCCTCTTTAGCTCCATACTCGTTGGTATCAATAGGTGGATGATAAACATTCGCATTTGAGCTATCTCTAAAGAGAGCAGCAGCCCGTTCACTTGCAGCCCCCACGACGGCTAAATCGAATCCTTTTTCAAATCGTTTTGAAGACTCCGTATGAAGTGCTAATCGTTTGGCAGTTTTCCGAATTTGGTTAGGAAGAAAGGCCGCACTTTCTAAAACAATTGATGTGGTATCGGGTGCGATTTGAGAATTCTCTCCACCCATAATCCCTGCTAAAGCGATAGGACGATCACCGTCCTGAATTAAAATATCCCCCACTTCCAAACCGACAGCCTCGCCATTTAACAGTTTGAAATCGGTAGGATTTTTACAGCTTGCAACTTTTATAGTTCCCGACTGAATTTTTCTTAAATCAAAAGCGTGAAGCGGTTGCCCATATTCAATCATTACAAAGTTAGTGATATCGACGATATTATTGATCGGACGAATTCCAATAGCCTCTAATTTTTCTTTGATCCAATCGGGACTTTCGGTCACTTTAATGCCATCAATAACTCTAGCTACGTAGCGAGGACAAATATTAGGATCCTCCACCTCTACTTTAATGATGCTTGAAGTTCTATGGGGTGTGATCTTAAATTTCGCCGGTTTTTGTTCCTTAAGTTTAGTCTTTAGGATAGGTGCAATTTCTCTGGCCAACCCAATAACACTTAAACAATCACCACGATTAGGTGTGAGTTCAAACTCTAAAATAGTATCTGAGCTTTCACCGCCCAAAAGACTTGTCAGGGGCTGTCCAATCACACTGTGTTTCGGTAGTTGTAAAATACCCTCTGAGTCTTCCGACACTCCGAGCTCTTTTCCCGAACAGATCATTCCAAAGGAATCAACTCCACGAATTGCGGATTGCTTGATTTCAAAATCTCCAGGAAGAATACTGCCTGGCAATGCAATAGGAACAATATCTCCCACTGCAATATTTTTAGCCCCACAAACGATCTGTCGAAACTCTGGCGTATCACTAATCTTGGTAATAACCTGGACGACCTGAAGCCGATCTGCATTCGGATGTTTTTCAATTTTTTCAATTCGTCCCACTACCACATTTTCTAAGGAGAAGGCAGGGCGCTTAATAGCTGCTACGTGAAGGCCACGCATCGTTAATTTATCGGATAAACTTTTAGGATCGATCTTAAGATCTAATTTAGCTAAATGATCTTTCAACCAATTAAGAGAAAGTAACATTAAAACTGCTCCAGCATACGGATGTCATTTTCAAAAAAGGAACGTAGGTCATCAATTCCATACTTCAGCATGGCAATTCGCTCAATTCCCATTCCAAAAGCAAAACCACTATATTTTTCCGAGTCATAATTCACAGATTTAAAAACATTAGGATGAACCATTCCACAACCACCAATTTCAAGCCAGCCTGTGGATTTACAAAGTCGACATCCCTTTCCTTTACACTGAATACACTGCATGTCCACCTCAGCACTGGGTTCAGTAAACGGGAAAAAACTGGGTCGAAATCGTAGGGTCTTGGTTCCAAATAAATTTTTGATGAGGTAATTCAATACACCCTTTAGATCGGCTAATGAAAGATTCTCATCCACCATTAATCCTTCGATTTGGTGAAACATTGGAGTGTGAGTTAAATCATAATCGGAACGATAAACTTTTCCAGGCGCAATAATTTGAATAGGCGGCTTCTTATCCTTCATGGTTCGGATCTGAACTGGTGAAGTATGAGATCTTAAAAGCACAGGAGGATTAATATAAAAAGTGTCCTGCATATCTCTGGCAGGGTGATCTTCGGGTGTATTTAACGCTTCAAAATTATAAAATTCTAATTCTACC
>JABMMY010000161.1 GCA_013205415.1 Deltaproteobacteria bacterium | reverse complement strand
TGACTACTCACAAGTCCATTTTGAGGGACGGAGGTTAAAAAACAAACCCTTTTTTCAGGCTGTAATCCTATTAAGAAGGTAAAACTCTAAAAGGCTTCGTGCCAAAATGGCGCTATGCTTTCTAGTGTCTTTCCGCCCAGGGATTTGAACCGGCTAGAGGAGGTAACGATCCATGGTTGTTCTACATAACCTGAGTTTATTTTTAAGGATTCGCCGCGCTTGATAATAGCCTGTGCCCAATCGGAGTTAATCTCATCAAGCGGAGCATATTTTTCAAAGAGATTTTTAAGCCCCTCCTCATCGCGGGTGGCCTTAATCTTTTGCAGTTGGCCAAGAAGAGCCATTGAGACCTCCTGAAATTTTTCAGGGTCCTTGACCACTAGAATGCCATCATCGGTGGTGTGTGTTTCTTTTCCCGTTTTAGAAATCCAGCCAATAGCATTGGCAGCCATAAGCTTCTTTATAAACAACCAATGACCTCGTTGGTGAGCCTCGGTGAAGGTTCTTTGTCCAGAGGTGCGACGCATAAAATCCATCACATAAAAATCATACATAAGGTGAAGTGTTTTTTTTGCCTCCTCTTTAGTTTTATAGATTCCCACATCGATAAGAGTTTTATCTCCGCCAAAAACGAGCGCTGTTAAATCTGCTCGTTGCTCTTCAAGGGCACTTCCTAAGGGGCCCAAGGCTGAAATAGGGTCTTCACTTTTTCCAAATTTTGATTCGTCATAGGTTCCCGAGCCATGTCCAATAATTTCATGAAGTAGAACCAAGACCTTCCAAATTTTTTCTCTTTCCGCAATCATGACATCTATTTTAGATGGCACCACATATTCTGCGAGTGCCTCTCTCCACATGTCTTTAAAAACGGGATCTTCCGTTTCTCCAGGTAAGGGAAGACGAATAATATTTTTTGCACCTACGTCTCGTCGAATGTCGTCAAAATTGGGAAGGTTGTATCCTCCAGTTCGATAACTTCCTCTTTCTTGAAAGTAATAAACCATTAAAGCGGGAGGAGCATAATCTTTGGGAAAAGTTTTTTTAAAGGTGCCGTAAGGCATTTCGTTTTCAAAGTATTGAGCATGGGTCGCTAAGGCTTGGGCCTGTTTGCTAATGATAGGATCTACTATCTGGACATAACTTTCCCAAGATCCGATTCTAGCAAGCCAGTCTTCATAAACCTCTACCCAACCGATCATAAGATCAACGGGAGAATTAGAAGCGTCCTTTACCCATGCGATATTAGCCGCCCTAAAATCGTCAATGTTCCCCTTTTCAAAATAGGTCATGGTTTTAGTGATCTGGTCTCTTTGAAACTGCGTAGCCGCAAAAGGAAGCGCATTTTTTAGGTGTTCATTTATCTTTATTAAAGTATCTCCAACTACACCTGGTGTCGACGTGGTTTGAATTTCACAAGCGAGATCGGTGGCAGTTCTTACGACTCTGCAGTTAAGATTTATCTTTAGTTTTTTATCTAATACCTCCTTTACCTCTTTCCCAGTGATAGTGGGGGCATAAATATTTCCGCCGGTCAGTTCCAGCCCCTTTCCCTCTTGATTTTCCGGATAAATTTGCACCTCATAATCGGGGTCTGTCATGAGTTTAACCACCTCAAGTTTAGTGGCATCGGGCCACTTGGGAGAAAGGCGAGTGATTAATTGTGTTATTTTTTCTGGAGAACTCTTTTTGAGAAGATATTTCCGATTCGAGCTTGCATAGGGACCTCCTTGGTCCAAAAATTTTGCAGCATAGGTTAAATATTCCTGAAATCCATCCTCTCCAAGAAGTTTTTTTGTTTCTATCATTTGTTTTGGAGTTACCGAATCAAAAATAAACGACCGAATTAAATTAGAGTGGCGATGAATTTGGTGTGCGAGAAGTTTTTTGCCCTCCACCCCTGCCTTCATTAGGTGGTAAGCAAATTTCTTTTGTTTTAAAGTTAGGCGACGCCAAACCTTTTCTCTTGGAAGAGAACTTTCAATTCTTAACTGTTTGGGTAGTGGCATGGGAGATATAGAATCTACAGCAATTCCATATTTAGAAATAAATCCTAATGCTAAGGTCACTAAAAGTACTAATTTAATATTCATGAGAGTTCCTTTTTCATATCGCCTTGAGGTGATATCTTAAACCGAAAGAGGATAGTTTTAAAAGTTTTTATAGTGGAGAGCAGCAATTGCCTTTAACAGTCGGCTCCATTATCTTTAATGCTTCCTGATTTCAGTTTTCGATTTAGGGTGAAATATGGACAAGATTATTTGTGTGGGTAAAAACTATGCTGAGCACGTGAAAGAATTAGGGGATATTACGGTCGATAAACCGGTTATTTTTTTAAAGCCACCAAGCGTGTTAAGGCAGGCCAAACAAGGAGAGACTCTTACCGTTTCAATGCCAACTCACCAAGGGTCTGTTCACCATGAGTGTGAAATAGTTTTTCAATTGAAGGCGGGTGGTTTTCAAATGACAGAAACTGAAGCGGAAAGGTGCATAGGAGCTGTCTCGGTAGGGTTAGATATGACCCTGAGGGATAAACAGGCAATATTAAAAAAAACCGGAGCTCCTTGGACTATCGCCAAGGTTTTTCAGGATTCTGCGATTGTGGGCCCGTGGGTGTCTTTGGAAGAATTTCCGCAATTCTCAAACGCAGTATTTTCTTTGAAGGTGAATGGAGAGTTGCGGCAAGAGGGAAGGGCAACTGAAATGACCTTTAGTCCGCCAAAATGCATCGCTTATATTAGTGAGCACTTTCCGCTTTGTGCTGGAGATATTATTTTTACCGGAACTCCTAAGGGGGTTAATTCGATTTTGCCTAGCGATACAGGAAATTTAAACTTTGGCCCTATTCAATTTAGTGTGCAATGGTATGAACTCAAATCTTAAAAAGCAAAGGCTCATCGACGCTATAAAAGGCATTTTGCCCGATGATATTTTTTTGTCATCTAAAGAAGACTGCGCTCCATACGGCGGAGATTGGACCCGTTTGACCGGAGATCCACTTTTAGTTTTTCTTCCAAAAACGACTGAGCAGGTCTCTCTTATTTTAAAAACCTGTAATGATCTAAAAATAGCGGTGATTCCTTCGGGGGGCAGAACCGGTCTTTCCGGCGGAGCGGTCGTTATTAATGGAGAGGTGGTTTTAAGTCTTTCTCGAATGAATAAAATCTCATCGGTTGATAATCTGGGAAGAACTATCAGAGTGCAGGCAGGGGCCATCACAGAGGCGGTGCATGAAGCTGCCGCAAAAGAGGGGCTTTTATGGCCGATAGATCTAGCCTCTAAGGGAACCTGTGAAGTGGGGGGAAATCTATCGACCAATGCGGGTGGGGTAAAGGTGATTCGTTATGGAATGACGAGAAAATGGGTGTCTGGTTTACAAATAGTATTGATGAATGGTGATGTGATTGAACTAAATCGTGGCCTAGAAAAAAACAACACAGGTTATGATCTCATTCAGTTATTAATCGGTGCCGAGGGAACTCTTGCTGTGATTACCGAGGCTACTTTGAAGCTTGTGAGGCTTCCCCAAAAAGAGAGGGTCCTGTTTTTTTCGCTTTCGAGTTTACTAGCCGTGAGTCAACTTTTTGAAAAGGCCCGTAAAGGACCTTTTGAGATTTTAGCTTTTGAGTTTTTTAGTCAGCTTTGTTTAACCGCAGTTATTACTAAATTAAAACGTAGTTCCAAATTACAGAAACCCTCTGAGTTTTATGTATTAATGGAGATAGAAATGGGTTTGGGAACAGAGCCCGAGGTTCTCTTGGAGAGTTGGCTAGAGGAGGTTTTGGAAGCTAATTTTGTAGTGGATGGATTACTGTCGCAATCCTCTGCAGAAAAAAGGGAGATTTGGGGTTTGCGAGAGGGTATTACGGAAAGCATCTCTTTGACTAATGAGGTACGTAAGTATGACACCTCAGTTGCCGTCGATAAGGTAGTCCAGTTTGTTGAGGAAGCTAAAACCCTTTTTCACTCAATGAAATTAGAATCAGAATTATATCTGTTTGGCCACTTTGGAGATGGGAGTCCGCATCTTAATATTGTAAGGCGTGACACTGTGGATCATGAAACCTTTATAAAAGAATGTGATGTTTTCGAGAAGGAGGTCTATCTGCTTCTTAGAAAATTTGGCGGTTGTGCCTCTGCTGAACATGGGGTGGGGCTTTTGAAAAAAAGTTGGGTAGAATTATCGCGAACCCCTCAAGAGATGGCTATTTTTAGAGCCATTAAAACTGCGTTTGATCCGCAACATCTTTTAAATCCAAATAAGGTTTTTTCTCTGTTGTAAGATTTCGCCGATCACTCTCGAAGTTTTTTTAAATCCTTTAATTAAAAAAAAACGACCTCAAGGGTTAGTATCAACCCATTGATTTTTTTTTCCCCAGCCAATCAACCGATTGATTAACCCCGAGTAAATTGAAGGATCGCATCGGCATGTTTGGGGTGTTGTAAGAGGAGTTCTTTTCGAGAGGCAACCTCTAAATCTGAAAACTCAAAGCCTGGGCTAACGGTGGCACCCATTAGAGCCCAATCCCCTCCCGGAACCAATCGAGTGCCTTGCCAAGTCGCTCTATCAATAATGACCTGTACCTGCTGGTCTGC
>JABMMY010000160.1 GCA_013205415.1 Deltaproteobacteria bacterium | reverse complement strand
CTAATAAAAGGTATTACACAAAAAGACCTAAATTTTTTAGAGAGATTCCCTATATTACCACCCATTTTTGAGCTGAATGATTATCGAAAATTATTGTTACTTGTTTTAGCAAAAGACAATAACTACAACACAGATAATCTTCCTGGCTCTTGGTCTGAGATCATAGAGCAGTTTACCTTTAGTTCTAGACCCCAACCTGAACCGGTAAGTCCTGAACTTCCTAATATCAAATATGGCCATTTTATATCTGAATCTGTGCCTTTAAAGATGGTCACTCAAAATTATGCGGTCGCTGCTATCATGACAAAGTTAGCAGAGGAAAAGGGGTACCGCCTTCGCTTTCCCACCGCTCATGGATCTTTTGTGACCGTGACAAATCTTGAAGAGTTTCTTCAGGTGTTATGGCGTACGGGTCATCATATTGAGCTGAGAGATGATCGCACCTTTGCTAACTTCATTTCATTCACCTATGGAGAGCAATATATTCGTTGGCCTGTGTGGTTTCATACCTCAGTAGTTAATGAACAAAACGAAGAGCTTATTTTTCCTGCGCCTCACTCTCAGTTTGTGTGGCAAATTACCGGTCCTATCGTTAATGCGAGGGTTAATTTTTTTCTTGGAATTCATGGTTTGAATTTTTTTCCAAAACTAGATGAAGAACGTCCCCAGTGGACAGGCTTTACTAGCAAAATACAAATTACAGACGAGACCCTCTCTACCAAAGCATTAATTAAAAAGGCGACCCACAGAGCGGGAGTTTACCTTCGTCGCGTTCGAGAAGAGGCCGCACTATATTCCAAGGATTATCCTGTAGACGGTTATGGTTTTATTGGAATTTGTAATGACTCTTCTGCCATCGTAGAAAGTGCGATAAGTGAAACAACTAGTTTTTACCCTCTGTTTAGAGCGGCTCAATTAGAGGAGCTATCTAAAGTTTATGATGGATTAGAAGGAATTTTATCAAGACTACCCAATGATAGTGTGCCAATTAAAAAACATAATCTTAATAGAGAAGAAAAAAAGGTTTTGTTCTCGCGTATTTCAAATATGGTGAGCTATCCCTATGATCCTAATTTTCGTTGGGATGAGACATTCTTTCAACAGATAGAAAGATTAAGAAGGTCTATTCCGTAGAGAGTCTCTAATCGCTATTCTTTGATTGCTCATAAGCTTGATAAACAATTTCCATGGCGTGATAGGCATCTTCTAGGGTGGCAATAGGCGTATTTTTACCGTCGATAGCATCAATCAGAGCCTCCCATTCTAGATGCCAAGATCTATCCTCTTCTGTGAATGTTTCGAAAGAAAATTCGGGAACTCCCATTTCAGGTTTCACCTGATAAAGTCTCAGCTCTTCGGTCCCATAGCTACGACCGATACCCCAGATTTGAAGCTTTCCTTTTTTACCAAAGATCTCAAAGTCGAAAATATTTTTCCATTCCGTACAACTAGCGTGAAGATGGGCGTATCTTTTTTTGTCGGGAGATTTTAGTAGAAGAAATCCATTGTCCTCAACCGGCATGTCCCAATAAAAGGTATGAACCCTTCCTACCTCTAAGGAAAATTCTCCTCCCATCCATCGGCAAAGATCGATTAGATGCACCCCTTGATCCAGTAACTCTCCACCTCCTGAGACCAGAGGATTAGCTCGCCATTCTTTATCGTAGCCGATCCTTCCTCCGTGGCCATAGCGCCCTCGAAAATACATTAATTCTCCAATGGCTCCCTCTTCAATCAAGCGTTTGGCCTTTAGCATGGCGGGATGAAAACGGTGATTAAAGCCTACCTTAGCGACGGTATGAGCCTCTTTAGAGAGCTGCCATAACTTTTTTAGATCTTCAGGATTTCTGCCTCCTGGTTTTTCAATTAAAATATGTTTGTGATTCTTTATCGCTTCGGCAGCACAAAGGGGAATGGCGTTATTAGAGGTGGCAATAACGACGATATCAATATCCTTTCTTTTAATTAAGGATTCCCAAGAATCTTCCACCTCGGCCCGATAGGGCTCGGCCAAATGTTTTGCTTTGTCCCTTGAGAGATCGGCGACTGCGATAAGTCTATCTTCAGATCGTAAAGCGGCGGCCCGTTTAGATCCAATGAGTCCTGCTCCAATGATTCCAACTCTATACATTAATGATCACTATTTAACAGATTCCCATTTGGTGGCCCTTTTTTTAAGAGCGGGGTGACTGACTAAAAGATGCCAAACCACCGCACAAAATCCCTCGGTATGAGGAGTGATTCTTTCGGGAGAGACGGAAGGGATTA
The DNA here is from genome assembly GCA_013205415.1 of Deltaproteobacteria bacterium. GTDB lineage: Bacteria > Bdellovibrionota > FAC87 > UBA2466 > UBA2466 > UBA2466. Next base: position 10,697 of record JABMMY010000160.1, on the reverse strand, counting down.
CAACACAGCTTTCAGAAACGGTCTTAGTAAAACCACCGTCCTTGCCTACAATCCCAAATATGGCAGCACCGACGGCCTTTGAATGTTCCATGGCCTTCACTAAATTTACCGAAATATTTTTCTCTAGATTTCCACCGCCGACCGAAAAAACCAGGACGGCATCTTTAGAGCCAATTCGAGACACCTTTAACCATTCAGAAAAAGAGGTGTCCCAGCCTTCATCATTCACCCTTGCTGTTAATTCTGAAACATTATCGGTGGGTGTGTAGGATTCAAATCCACAAATTTTTCTGAAGTCATTTACGGCGTGGCTAGCGTGTCCGGCCGAACCCCCTACACCTAAAATAAAAAGTCGCCCACCCGCATCTCTGACTCTTCCCAATCCCACCGCCATCAATTCAATCGCCTCGGTATTAAGATCCTTAAGAAGGGAAAGGCTCTCCTGAATATAGTTTTGGGAAAAACTCATCATAGCGAATAGCCCGCACTCTCTGCATCTGTTTTAAACATGCGAACTGTGTCTAGACTGAGCTCAGTTAGATCCTTATTAAACATCGACATTTTTTTAATGAGATCGGTAGTGGCCGTAATGATGTGGCAGCCTATTTGATCTGCCTGCACAATATTTAAAGCTTCACGAGAGCTGGCCCAGAGAAGTTCAATGTTGCTATCGGTAGCACGGCATAGTTCAACAGCGGCCTGCATTAAGGGCACCGGGTCTCTTCCCGTATCTGCAATACGACCTGCAAAAATGGAAAGAATAGAGGGCGCTCCACCTTTTAAAGATTGGCAAGCACCCCAAGATTGTTCCAGAGTTAGCACTGCGGTCACGTTGAGTTTGACACCAGAGAGACTTAATTCTTTTATTAAGGGTAGTGAAGATTCCCCTTCAGAGTTGGTGATAGGAATTTTAACATAAACATTGTTACCCCAACTTGCGATTTCCAAAGCTTGCCGTTTCATTTCGGTAAAGTGGTCGGCAAACACTTCAAACGAGATAGGTTTTGTTTTGATGTCCCTTAAAATATCCTTACAAAAGGTGACGTAATCTGTGATCCCAGATTTTTTCATGAGCGAGGGATTGGTGGTAAGCCCTTTCACGATAGGATTTTGGTACATTTCCAACATCGCCTTTTTATCTGCGCCATCTGAAAAAATTTTTACCTTTCCGGAAAAGGGGGATTGGCTCGACATTAAAGTACCTCCAAGAAAATAGATTTTAACGGCCGAACTCTACCGAGCTTTTTTTGACTTGAAAAGGGGGATCGCTTTGAGGCATTGGGTTTTAAGGGGTAAGGGCTAAGGCGCGTGGCATTAATCAAAAACTAATTGAGATAGTAGGGAGTCGTAAAAAAGCGTGTTCACGGCGATTGGTATAGTCGGCCACAAAGGCCATCACATCCCACCAGGTATGGATAAAGGTAACCTCTCCAATCGACCAATTGTTTTCCTGAGTTAGCCATCCAGAGTAGAGCCCAAAAAAGAAGGCGGTTACAAAATGTCTAACCTTAAGTCCATGTCCCATAGCAAAAATAAGACTGGAGAGTCCCAAGGTAAGTTTTTGATCCTCCGTATAATAGTACATCAGCGGAAGCACAAACCCTCGAAATACAGCCTCCTCTCCCACACCTGTCATGTACCCTACCGAAGAGGCATAAAAGGCATCGTTTAAACTGCCATTGGCCGAGTCACCCGATTTACTGGGCGTCATAAAGAAAAAAACTCCGGCAGCTATTCCTAGAGGGACCACCGTGGTCCATCTGCTCAAATAACTCAAATCGATAGGGGCCTCTAAAAGCTCGGAGGGTCTTTCGGGCGTCGAACTCATGAATGAAAAGTCACCGTTGGGAATTCGAGTGGTTAAGGCGGTTCTAAAACTATGGTAGAGACTTAAACTTCCTGCGGTGAAATAGACCTGCCATGCGAAATCGCGATACCTGTTATCGATGGCCGATTTTCTTGATTGAGATAGAAGAATAATTCCACCGAAACCGACCCCCGTGTAAAGGGCCCCATACTTCGTTTGCCCCTCAGCCCATTGGTCAAATCCAGGGAGTAAAAAGGAGAGTAAAGGCGGGCCAATAAAATTTCTCGGTCTTAAATCTTCATTGGGCGGTTCGTAAAAGGGTTTTAAGCGAGGTTCGTTTTCCTCATCACCGGGATCATTTCGGGTATCGGGAGGCTCAGCACGAGTCGGCAAAGGGGACAGGGAGAATATTAAAAGTAAAATCCAAAAAAGGTACCCTGTTTTTAGAAGCTTCATCAAGAGTCCAACCGTCGCCTAGCCAATGGTTAATAAATTTTTATAATCCCACAAAACACAGTAGCTTGCACAGGCCGATTGCTCAACTTTTTACCGCGAACAAAATTTAAAATTCACCTTCCCTTTAGTACCATTTTTTGGTTTATTCTGAATCCTTATGAAACAGACTCAACTTGTCATTGGAGGGTTAGCCCCCGATTTTAAACTACCGCAGCTTAATGGAAGCGAATTTCATTTGGCTGAGGCATGCAAGAAAAAACCTGTAGTTCTAGTGTTTTACCCTGGCGATTTTACTCCGGTCTGTACCAAGCAGCTTTGCGAATACCAGGAGAATTTTGAAGGATTTGAGCAGTGGGGAGTTCAGTTGATCGGTTTAAGCAGGGATAGTTCAGAGAAACACCGATCCTTTACCGAAAAATTTGGTTTTTCATTTCCCCTTTTGACCGACTTGAAAAATGCAGTCGCTAAAGATTATGGATGTGGCTCCCCTTATATGTTGGGTTTAGTCAGTCGTGCGATTTGTATTATTGGGACAGATCAAAAACTACTTTATCGTTATGTAGAGCCTCTGGCCGTGACTCGACGGACCTCTCAAGAAATTTTTAAAGCCCTTGAAGAATTAAAATCTCAGAAACTTATTTAAAAAATTATGAATGCACAGTTAGTTTTAGAAAAAGTTGGAGTTCGTTTGCCAAATCGTCTTTTATTTCAAGACGTCAACTGGACTCTTTATGAAGGCATGCGAGTGGCATTAGCCGGCCGTAATGGTTCGGGAAAATCTACTCTCTTAAGAATTTTAGCGGGCCGATCCGATTCTTCAGAGGGAAAAAGAAATGTGGTGGGGGGCAAAAAGCTTCGCATCGGATTTTTAGATCAAACTCTTCTAGAAAATGCAGTTACAGAAATTCAGCACCACAAAGAAAAAAGTCAATCGCCTATTAAATATATTCAAAGTCATATGACGATAGATGAAGATGATGTCTCTGATCCGGCAGAGCAAGAATGGGAAATTCGAAAAATTTTAAGTGGCCTGGGCTTTAGTAAAGAGTGGATGGAAGGGCCCATGGGACAGCTAAGTGGGGGCTGGCTTCTTAGAATATTTATTGCCAAGGCTCTTCTTGATAAACCGGAAGTATTGCTCCTCGATGAACCCACCAACCATTTGGATATTTCATCCATTCAGTGGTTAGAGGAATTTTTAGAAAAGGAATACCAAGGCAGCTTAGTTTTGGTGACCCATGACGTGGCACTACAAAAAAGAGTGACCGATGCGCTTGCTATTCTTCACGGTGGAAAATTTTATTTTAGAACCCACCAACAGGACTATTTAACCTTTAGAGAGTCTTTAGGAGATGAGAAGCGCCATTTAGAAAAATCGATAGAATCATTGGAAAAGAAAATTGCTGAGAATATGGATTTTGTTTACAAGTTTCGCGCTAAGGCTCAAACCGCGGCACGCGCTCAACATAAATTAAAAATGGCACAGGAGCTAGAGCGAGAGAGAGATGAGTTAAAGGATAGGCTCCAGAGAGTTGAAGGTTTTAATTATAATTTAAATTTTAAATTCAGACTTTCTGGCACAGGGGCCAAATTTCCTATCTCCTTAAAAAACATGTCGTTCAAATATAAGGAGGAGGCGCCATGGATCTTAAAAAATGTTTCGTTGGATATCAAACGGGGTCAGAGAGTGGCTATTATCGGCGATAATGGCGCCGGAAAAACAACCCTATTAAATATTCTTGGAGAAAGGCTAAAGCTAACCGAGGGGGAACTGCTTAAGGGGCATGCCGTAGAGACCGGTTACTTCGGACAACATCAATTAGATGAACTTAGTTTAGATAATACCGTAATCGATAATTTAAGAAATAAGGCTCACGGTGTGGGAATCGAGGAGCTGCGCGGGTGGCTAGGTGCTTTTGGTTTTAGTGGTAATGACGAGATTGAAAAGAAGGCCAAGGTTTTAAGCGGCGGTGAAAAGGCTCGACTAGCTTTGCTTAGAATACTTGTGACCCGTATTAATCTTATTCTGTTAGATGAACCTACCAACCATCTAGATATTGAAACTAAAGATCTCCTAAAACAGGCGATTAAAGATTTTCAGGGAACCACAATCATTGTGTCCCATGACAGGGAATTTATTTCCGATGTCGCTGAGAGAATTCTTTATCTTTCTAATGATCATGTTCTTACCGATCATCTGGGCGATTTAAATTCCTTCTTTCAAAAGTATCCGCAATTGGTGCGGCACTTTGAAGGAAAGGCGAAACCTTCTCAGGCGCCGGCTATGGCCGGCATAAAAAAAATGGAACAGGTTAGCGAGATAAAACTTTCCTATGAAGATAGAAAGAGACTTAAAAACCAGGTGAACTCCCTAGAGAAAAAGGTGGCCTCGTTAGAAAGCGAAATGGAAAATTGTAGTCGGAAAAAAGAGGAGCTTCAAAACACGGTGAGCCACCCTGGTTTTTCCCAGAAAAGTTCTATGGAACAGGAAACGATCATGAGTGGAATTAATGCGACGGAAAATAGTCTGCGCAAATCCATGGTCGATTGGGAAAAGGTATCGACGGAATTGGAAGCGGCTAGAAATAAAATGGCTGGAGTTTAGTAGGCCTTTTTTTATAAAAAAAGGATGAAACTAACGGGCACACGAGTTGCAGTTTGCTTTCCCTGTGATTCGTACCTCTAAACACAAGTTGTCCATTCCTACTGTTAATTGGGTAAAACTCCATCGCAAAGCACTCGAATATTTTGGAATTAAAGACCTACGTCCAGGCCAAAAGGAGCTCATAGAGACCGTCATGCGCGGAGGTAATGCTCTTGGAGTGATGCCCACCGGAGCTGGAAAATCCCTTTGTTATCAATTACCTGCATTGTTTTTGCCAAGGGCCACTATCGTGGTCTCTCCCTTACTTTCTTTAATGCATGACCAAACGGTAAAGCTAGAGGAGGCGGGGGTCTTGGCTACCCATTTAGACTCTACGTTAACTGTCAAAGAGGAAAGACAGGCGATTCGAGATGTCAAAAATGGGCAAAGCGCGCTTGTTTATGTCACTCCAGAAAGATTAGAGAATCCTGAGTATTTAGAGATTTTAAAAAAGGGAGGCGTCTCGCTTCTTGTCGTGGATGAGGCCCACTGCGTGTCCCAATGGGGCCATGATTTTCGTCCTGCCTTTCTTTCTATTCGAAAAGCGATTGAGTATTTGGGAAATCCTCCTGTATTGGCACTCACTGCAACGGCCACTCCTGAGGTTGAAAAAGATATTCTTGAACAGTTAAACATAAAAAATGCAAAGGTGTGCCACACTGGAGTCGATAGAAAAAATTTGGTATTTGAAGTCTATCGAACTGTAAATTCACAAACAAAATTTGAAAGACTCACGACCCTTATCCACGATAATCCAGGAACCGGAATTATTTATGTGACCACGGTAAGACTTGCTAATGAGCTTCATGCACAACTTTTAAAGGCAGGATTTATTGCAGGAAAATATCACGGTAAAATGAGAATGCACGATCGTGAATCGGCGCAAGAAGATTTTATGGCCAATCGTTATCGAGTGATTGTGGCGACCAAGGCCTTTGGTTTGGGTATCGACAAACCCGATGTGAGATTTGTGATTCATTATACCTTTCCAGATTCTATCGAGAGCTATTATCAAGAGGCAGGAAGAGCGGGAAGAGACGGAAAAAAATCGATTGCGGCCCTGCTTTATCGTATCGAAGATAAGCGAATTCACTCCTTCTTTTTAGGTGGAAAATATCCTAACCGTTCCGATGCGGCTCAGTTATATGCCACGTTACTTAAACTTACAGAGGCAGGAACAAAAAATACCACCTTAGAGGCGATTATTTTAACCTCGCAGATTGTGAAGCGAAAGGTACAGGTGCTTATGGCCTACCTTGAAAAAGAAAAAATGGTCCAAAATCGAAAAGGTATTACCCTAAAGAAGGTGTTTTCAAAGGGAGAGGAGTTAGAGCTATTTCTGACTCACTATGAAGAGAGACTAGGTTTAGATAAGGTTAGAATTCAAGAGATCATGAAGTATGGACAGACCACAGATTGTAGAGCCTGTTTTTTTAGAGATTATTTTGGAGAAAAACACGGAGAGCTTTGTAAGAGGTGTGACAACTGTAGAGGAAAGTTTTTGGCACCCGCTCCTGCAAGCGCTGAGTGGACAAAGCCTGAAGAGTTAACGGCTTAAAAAAAAGGTGCTGCTTTAAAAGACTAAAGCAACACCCCTATAAAAATAATCTTAAAAGTAAGATCTAACGAGCTATGTAATCGCCACCGGCCTTTACATCCATACCGTTATAAACTCCAGAGACGTCCACCTTCACAGCGCCCAAGACAGGAACCCCTATCGAGATGTGAGCTAGTACCTTTAGGTCTTGGATATCCTCTCGCTCTGCACCCTGCTCAGCTAGGACCGTCGCTAAGAATTCGGAAAACATACTAAGATTGGCTGGCTCTTTGATATCATAGAGAAGAATTTTATCGCAATGAGCATAAAATTTCCCATCTAGGTTTTTAGCATCGGCATAGCCTAAGTGATTGGCCTTGAAATACTGACCTTCATAGTGACCTTTTTCTCTGAGCGTCACTAAAAACTCCTCAGTAAAATATTCTTTTTCAATTTGGGTGATTTTATTCCCTTGATAAGGGCCCATTAAAGCAATATCGAATTTATAATCGATATGAACTTCATAAGCAGGTCCTTTACTTAAATCTTGCCCCTCTTTAGGAACCGATAATTTAATCGTTCCACTTTTTAACATGGAACTAGTTCTTTTTGCGTCCTTATCTATCTTATAGTTCGCTGCTTGACCTAGCGGGTCAATCACGCCCTGTGACGCTGTAGAAACCAAAAACAGAACACTCATAATAGCAAAACCAAGTTGTTTAATAGTTGTCATGAATCCTCCTAGTTACAATATTATAACATGCTTGAGAATTAGAACTTACACTTTGTCAAAAGTTGAGTGGAGGGAAATTCTGCCTTAAGGCACCATCCAGAATTAATTAATTCATGCTGACGCTCTTGAAAGTTAGAATGACTGCGAAAAAGCAAATAGCCGGCGGTTTTAATTATTTCAGGACTCACAGAGTCAGAAGAGTAATAGGCAGGTAGATTTACATACCAAACGTAACGACTCACTGGGATAAAATCTTTTTTTGGCATATCAATTAGAAGCCCTTTAATATTTTGCTGTTCAGCGATCTCCTTAATTCTTAATTCTTAATTCTTCGGTGCCGGTAGTGTGATGAATTGAGATTGAAGAATACTGAACGAACCACACCGCAAAAATACTAAAGATAGTGGTGGTCCGAATTAAAGACTCCGATTTTATGGGGAGTTTGGATAGGTAAGATTCTGCAATCATCCACGCTAGCCACGGAAAAAGGTGCAGCCAATATTGAGCGCCATAGGCAAAATTGGGTGAGTAAAACAAAAAGAAGGAGATAGCTAATAAAAAGGAGATCCAGTAGCCCCAACTTTTATTCCTCTGAAACAAAGAAAAAGGAACGAGAAGAGCTAAAAAATAGGTTTCTTTGAGAAGTAACGACCAAAGATTTAAATTTAAAAGTTCTTTGAAGGAGTATGTTTTGGCAACCCTTTGAGCCACCTGTCTTTGCCAGTAGGTTTGGAAAAATGGAAATTTACAATTCAGTACCGTCAGAGAAATATAGGGGATCACAACCGACAAAAATCCTAATACAAAAAAAATGAGATAATAAAGTTTAGTTTGGCGCCGCCGTAAAAGATAAAAACTTAGAAATACAGGCAGGTATTGAGCAATAGCTAGTCCTTTAATCAGTAAAGCAGTTCCAAGACAGATTCCAGATAGCAGGTGCCAAACTTTCCTGTTTTCTACTAAAGCTTTGTCAAAAATAAAAAGACCGGCAGTGACGAGAGCCAAAAGTCCAGGGTCTAAAAAAACGGAGGAAAAACAATTCGAGAAGGAACGCCACACGATGAGAATTAATATCGCCCAAACTGCCGATTTTTCAGAGCTCAATCTTTTGATTAGCCCATAATAAAAAAGAAGAAAAAATACAAAGAAGAGATGTCCCGGAATGCGAGCTGAGCTATCTGTAATCGGTAAGATCTTAAATACGGCCGCAATAAACCAAAACCCAAGATGAGGATGCTCTGCATAGTTGCGAAATTCTGGCACCCAACCATCTAAAGAAAACCAATCTCCCGAGGTGATAATATTTCGTGAAATCGCTGAGTAAAGGGGGCCATCATTATTTAATCCAATTTCAAAATTTTTAAGGCCGACAGATAAAAAGGAAAGGGCGAGTAACCAGAATAAAATTTTGAAATGCGACTTCAATAGCCCTGGAACTTAGCGACTTCCAACTACAACGGCAAGGCCTTGTGTTTTAGCGGGTACTGTAGAGTCGGTGACATTAATAGTGATGGTTCCAGGGGTTATCGGCGCCGTATAAATACTAGTAGTTTGAGTAGTAAAAGAGACCGAATTAGATAACGTTCCTCCACCCGACGCTATTTCAAATTTGAAAGGAGAGGTTCCTCCGGTGACGGTAAAGGTTAATGGTTCCTGCGTCAAAATTGAAGTTTTGGGGGCTGTGAGAGTGAGTATCGTATTTGTTTGTGTCGTAATCGGTTTTTCGGGTGCGTTACAGCTTCCAAACCCCATGACACAAACCTGGTTTCCACAGGAGGCAATAAAAACACCTAAAATAGAAAACAAAATAAAGAAAGATAGTTTTTTAATCATGGGTTCACATTATTTTAAAGATTATTGGTTTATTTCTTTGTTAAATATAACATTTTTCTGCCGATTGCTCAAAGAATCTTTCCTTGTGGCGGCGTCTATGAAACACTCCAAAAAATTTTTAAGCTAGGGTGACTTTTTTTAGGGGGATGCTAAACATAAAATGAATTTCCGTTTTATTATTTCAGGTCTGCTTCTTTTGATTTGTGGATCCTATTTAGACAATAGTCGTGGAGTATTGCTTCCTGTCATCACTGAACAGTTTCACCTGTCCTACACACAAGGTAGTTGGTTTTTTATCGCTGGAAATATAGGGGCGATCATGACCCTGTTTTTACTATTGCCTTTAACCCATCGGTTTTCAGAAAAAAAAATTGCCCTTGTTACCATGAGCGTAGGGATTGTGGGTGTTTTTTTTGGCTTTCGGGTTCATGGTTTTTTTACCCTCATACCGTTTTCCATTTTTTTGGGAAGTGCGCTTGCCGTGTATGGAGCTTTAAGTAATTTATTGATTGTCCGTGGAAGTGATCTCCAATCTCGTTCAAAAATAATGTGTGGATTGCATATGGTTTATGGAATGACAAGTATTGTAGCTCCTTTAGTTTCTGGATATTTTTTATCTAAAGGAATGAGTTGGTCGGGATGTCTTGCCTTAGTTTCTGTTTTGTTGCTGGGGGTGCTGATTTTTAGCGCGATTAAGATTCCAGAGGAGCCCCAACTGGAGGAGACGAACACCTCTTCACTGGGATTAAATGGACTTCAAAAATGGGTGGTATTTGTTTTTTGCCTCTATATTGCGGGTGAGGTGTTGGTTTCAATGTGGCTGGTGACCTTTCTTGTTGAGGCTAAGACCTTATCACTGAGCCTTAGTGCGAAGTATCTCAGTTTATTTTTTGTGGTTATGACCTTAACTCGAGGGCTCTGTTTTCTTTCCTTTAAAGAGGAGCAGGAGAATAGGCTTCTATTTTTATGTTTAATGGGTGCCCTATTTTTCTTTGGCTTAGGCTATTGCGGGTATCTCTGGGCCTTTCCTTTAGTTGGGGTTTTAGGCCCCTTCTTCCCTTTGTTTTTGGCTAGGGTAAGTCGGGTGTTCCATCTGCAATCTAAGTCGATAATTTTATGGATTTTAGCTATGGGGCAGGTGACTTTAGCTGGGGCCCACCTCTTGGTAGGTAACCTAGCTGGTTGGATGGGAATTCACCGGGCCTTTACGTTGGCGGGGGGGCTACTATTTTTATCGGTTCTAGGTTACTTGGCCTATTTACCCAAAGAAAGAAAGTACCTAAGGGGTTTACATCCCGATACTTAAATGCCATTCTTCGGCTCGTTTTTTACTTGGCTCGCGTGGCGGAATTGGTAGACGCAAGGGACTTAAAATCACTCGGGGCTTGTACCTGTACGAGTTGGATTCTCGTCCTAGGCACCAGGATTATCAAAGGAATTCAAGAGTTTACTTTTGAGTTCCTTTTCTTATATCATCGATATTATTCATAGCACACCCTTGACACACTTTTCACACTCTTTTAAACTTTTTTTCTGAAGTCCAAAAAAAACAATAAACCTCACTCCTTCTTAGAAGATTGGAGTATAATTATGGAAAATGAGATCTGGATTACTTAAGGATAGACACGGAGATAGGCGAACCCCTTATTCTCAGAGACATACCTATGCAACATTTGCACTTATCAAT
>JABMMY010000159.1 GCA_013205415.1 Deltaproteobacteria bacterium | reverse complement strand
CCTCTTTGGTGCTTCACAAACTTGATGTGCATGGAATTAGCTATCGGGTAATCACAGATGGTTTCGGAGAGAAAGAGGTCGGTGTCTTTCGGGCCGATACCTTCAGTTTTGCGAATAGATCCTTTGAAGGGCATCAAGGCCTTACTATCACTGGCGATTGGAAAAAAGAGAAAAGGGTACTTTCAGAGGGTGATATATTCATTACCTGCCGCCAGCCCAAATCACTTTTAGTAGTGCATCTGTTTGAACCCAAGGCACCTGACTCTCTTTTGGCCTGGGGATTTTTTAATACCCGTTTTGAACCCAAGGAGTATATGGAAAATTATGTGGCTGAAGTATTGGGCGAAGAGATGTTGCTAAAGCCAGAAATTCAAAAGGTATTTGAAGAAAAATTAAGCGATCCAGAGTTTCGAAATTCCAATGAAAAAAGGCTTGAGTTTTTCCATCGGTTGCATTCAAGTTGGGATGAAAATTTGGGTTTGTATCCTGTTTATCGTGCCATAGAGGCCTTCAAGTAGATGATTGAAATATAACGATCGGTGTGTGACGTGGAGTTTTTAAAACCTTACAGGACCGGGATTTCATTCTGGCAGCGTTTCGTAAGTTATTTTTTTAATCTCTAAATCCTCCTGTCCTTTGGGTATGACAACTGTAACGAAGTCGCCTACTTTATGTCGCAAAAGAGCTTTAGCAATTGGAGAGATCCAACTAATGCGACCCCGTTTGCCATCTGTCTCGTCGATTCCCACGATAGAGTATTTTCGTTCTTTGGCCTCTTCATCAATTACGGTAACGGTTGCGCCAAAGAGAACCTTATCTGAGTGTTGTTGAGAGGGATTAATGACCTCAGCATTTTCCATTCGTTTAGTAAGAAATCGAATTCTTCGATCCGTTTCTCTAAGCTTTCTTTTTCCATAAATATAGTCGCCATTTTCTGAGCGGTCACCGTTACCCGCTGCCCAACTGACTATTTTTACAAGCTCTGGACGATCAATATCCATTAGCTTTTTCCATTCCGTTCTTAATTTTTCCAGTCCTTGAGGCGTGATATAATTTTTATGACCAGGAGTTGAAATCTGATTTTTTTCCTGCGCATTTTCTGATGAAATATCCTCTGCGTCATCGTCCTCTTTTGTAAATGCTTTTGACATAGAGCGATCTTTAGCACAAAGGAGCCTAAAAAACAAAAGGACCTGTGGTGGGATCGGTATCTAGTTTAATTTTAATAATTGTTGCAGGTTTAATTCAGTCCAAACCGGGTAGTGGTCTGAGGGATTTTGCTCGCGCTCTCCATAGGTCGACGGAAGGGGTATTTCAGACCCATCTGCATTTTTATAACGGTAAACATGAGTTCCTAGAATTAGATTCTGAAAAGGAGGGGCGACTAGAATAGAGTCTAGTTGGGCTCTTTTTGTGGCTCCATCTTTAGGATGGTAGGTGTGGGTGATTCGTCCTGGATCCCCCTTAGGTAGAGGATTAGGACTGAGATCGAAAGCATCTTTGAGATTAAAATGTCTTAGGGCTTCATACTCGGGCTCTGAATTAACCTCGGCATTAAAATCCCCAAGAACTAGCAATGGAGATTTTGGATACCTGTTTTGATAAGACTTGATAATGGCTACCATTCGCTCTGCTTGTGCAGTTCTGATTTCACGACTTTCAGGGTCGAGTGTATTTTCACTTCGTTTAGATTTTCCGTGAACGCCACAAAGGATAAATAGGGGATCGCCAGCTGAAGGTGATTTGGCGAGTAGAACCGGAAAGTCTCGTGAGAATACCTTTTTTAAATTGGGATGACTTTCACTGGAAAAGGGTTCGTCGCGATGGGATTCATACTCAAAATGAAGCGGGATCGAGTTTTTTACAAGGACTCCGATTTGAATTCCTCGAGAATCATTTCCTTTGATATATAAAGGTCTCCATTCATTATTCAGTTTTTCTTTCGCAAAGGTAATAAGCGACTCCTCCCCCTCTACCTCTTGTAGAAAAATAATATCTGGAGATATTTCTTTAATGGCCTGTGCCACTCCTTCTATAGATTGCTCCGATTTGGGCCCCTCCGGTTTTGTTTTTACCCTTTTTCCAGAGGCTAGATCGGGCTCAAATTTACCGACCGATGTTTTCAGGTTTAGGACATTATAGGTAGATAAGGTCAGTTTTTTCTCCAGAGAAAAAACTGAGAATTTATTAGGATCAAGGGGCTCTAATGTCTTTATCTCTGCGGGTGGAAGAATAGTAGTCTCAGTGGAGCTATCATTGGCTAAACCTAGTTGGGATCTATTGGTCTTTATAGTTAAGGCACCAAGGGTATCGGTACAACCACCGTTAGTAGCTAAGGTACTTGGATCTCTTTTAAGGGATTGAGGAGAGTGAGTGCAGTGAAGATTAAAAAATAAAAAACAGGAAAAGAAAAGTACCTTTAAAAATGACATTGTAAGATCCCTTTAGCATGGAGAGAAGTATTCTACCATTTTAGACCAGAGCTTCTGTGTAAGTATACCGTTGTTGGCGTCTGGAATAAATTAAAAAAGTCCATGTGTGCTATCATTAACGCGAGTCATGTACCATGAGGTTATAATTCTATCTTGATCTATCTCTAAGAACTACAATAGCAGCCTATGAAAAAAGAACAAAGGCCAGGAGTCTGGTTGGGTCACGTGTATAGAAAAGTAGCCGATGTAAAGAGCTCAACTCAGTTTTTTAAAAATCTGGGAATGCATGTATTTATGGAGAAACGTTCCATGGCCATTTTAGAGTTGCGTGGTGGAACTCATTTACTGCTATTTAAAAATACACCTCAAAATAATTGGGTTCGAGAACAGGAATTTGATTTGATGGTGGACGATGTCAAAAAGGTTCATGCTCGTCTTAAAAAAGAAAGGCTAACTGTGAGTGCCCTCAAAAAAGACCTCTATCATCTCACCTTTCAAGTGACAGATCCTGAGGGTAAGAAGGTTGTGATCTATTCAAGCCATACAGGGGGTCGATTAGTGTGACTAAATAGGAATACAGGTTTCTTGTGACTAAATGTCTCCTGAACGGCCTAGTGAATTTAAAGATAAGAATTTTATTAAAACCTGAGAGAATTTAAAACAATATCAATAGCCAAAGTGCCTACGCACTTCCACAGGAATTTCATTCCAATCAATGGGATCTGGGTTTTCAGGAGTTGGAAACATTGAGTTAGGTTTGCCCGGTTTTTTGAGTTGGGTTGCTCCATTCCAATGAGTGGTCCAATTTGTAGTTTGAAATCGATGAATATTTCCAGTCTCATCGAGGCTCCAATAATCACCCTTATTATCTGCAATAGCCTTCCTATATAGTTCGACATGATTAGAGGGAATTAGGGCAGGCTTTTTATCCTTGGCGTTATTAAAGGATGGAGTTCCTTTAATATGTTTCGGATTGATCTCATAGTAAGGAAAATCACCCTCTCTTACCATGGCTACTGCCGGAGGGCTAGTGGCTCCAGTGTGCCGCGCAATATCTTCTAGTGTTTTAGCCGCCAGGACCGCATTGAGATCACTTAATTTAAGGCCTAAAAAGGGAGTTCTAGAAATATTAAAATTAAAATCATTCCTACTCGGATTAGAATCATAAACTATTTCCCATGTTCGACCCTTTTGATCTTGATAAGCTTTCGGGATATTAGGAGTGTTTATCGCTTTACCGACCGCTTGATAAAATTCTGGATTTCCTTCTTGTCTTAGCGTTTGAAATCCTGGGCTTTTGGATGCTTTTACCCAGATAGGGGACATTTGACTTAGTACCTGAACACAGTGATCTTCAACTGCAATGGCTGGAATCGATAGTGGGGCTAGAAAAAAAATAAATAGAGATATCATATTTTTTTGTAAAGTATCTAAAGTCATATTCTTGTAGTTTATCAAAGTGCCGAATTAAAAAAAGGCCAAAGGGCCCATCCCAAGCATATCGTAGCTAAAAAGAGAGGCAGTTATTTTGATCAGAGGATATTTTTTGAAACGGCAGGACACTTTTTCCATTAGTCTTTAAGAAGTCTTTAGCAGATTCCTCTAAAGCATAGCCAAAACAATTGGAATCTGTAGGGCTGATGAAACTGGGTTTATGAGCATAAAGAAAGGTGGCACAAAGATTCGTTCTTTTATGACGCAGCCATTCTCTTACCCAAATATCGGCAGTAAGAGCTGCCGATAATGCCAATCTATTTACGATCAGGGCTTCGTGCCACTCCGCTACCGTTTTTCCGTTTTTAGATAACTCTCCGTCGATAGTAACTCGAGTTGAAGGCGATCTGCTACAGGCCGAGGTTGTTTTTTTAATCTGATAACCCGATGGTATGCTCAAAACCTTCACCTTTTCAAAAACAGATCTTTGTTCCTTCGTTTCCAGTGTCTCAAATTGAGTGGCTAGTTCTTTAACGACCTCACTCCCTTTGCAGTCGGCTCGTTTCATAGCCTCTTCAAGACTTGCAATGGCATAGGTATAATCAAGCTGTCGAAGCTTTTCGATGAGTGAAAAACTATCTCTAATCACCTCCATCATCACGGCTGTGCTCTCTTGAATGGAAGTTTGCTCAGGATAATTTTCTTTAGCTTTCCGGCGCAGCATTATAATAGAAGGGGTAGATTCCACTTCGGTCGGAGACTGCAATAATTTTTCTGCGTTTGTTACGACCTTACCAAAAAGACCCGAGAGCTCTAATTCATTTACAAGATCTCTTTCGAAATAACCGTGAATCCCTTTTTGCCCGACCGATATAGCGTCATGATCTAACGACGTGTGATAGGGCATGGTGACATCGCCGGTAAAGTGAGCCAGTAGACCGGCATAGGTTGTAATGTTTCTTGTGGCAGCCTCTGCGGTTTTATTATTATTGCAGTCAACTTTGGGGTTTGCTTTTAAAGCATTAGAGTAAAGCTGTGTGAACTGCTCGGCGCGCCAAGGAAGAGTTCCCAACTCTGTAAATAAATTGTGGATACCTGAAAAATCTTTTTTGACCTGTTGATAGTTTAAAGGAATTTTTATAATAGAGAAATCAATCGCTTTTGATAGGACCAGGATCTTTTCAGAATCAAAATAATGGGTGGGAGATCCCAAAAGATCTCCGGCCTCTTCTAAACCTAAATCTAAGGATCTCCAGTAGGTATCGGGAATATTGGCTAGATGGCCCTCTTGAATTTGTTTTGAGGTAAAAACTCTTAAAAAATTAATTAAAGAATAGGACTGTGTTACGTTG
>JABMMY010000158.1 GCA_013205415.1 Deltaproteobacteria bacterium | reverse complement strand
GGAGGGTACCTTGTCGAGTTTTTTACATGCTTTAACTATTAGACCTCTTTCATGAGCTAAAACATTAATATTTTAGCTCATGAAAGAGGTCTATTAATGTTTATTTTGAAAGTTGCAGGAAATCTAAGGGGTTGGTATCCTTTATCTTCTAGTCGGCCATTTTAAAATGAAAAAATACAAAACTAAAATCGACCCTTTTATCATTGCAGGATTCATCCTCGCCGTATGGGCGGGAATTAATACCTATATCGACATTAGCCGTTACGGCATTGAACAGGGTTTTTACTGGTGGTTCTGTAATCTAGCCCTTATCGGAATGGCGATGGGCATTCTCTTTAAGCATAGAGGCTGGCTCACCGGCTTTCTATCCATTGCCTGCTTCACCCAGGTCTTCTGGCTCATCGATAACCAATACCGCACCCTCATGGGTAAAAACCTTCTCGGTCTTGTTGAGTTTATGTACCAGCCCGGACTTCCCATCGATGAATTCCTCCTCAGCCACTATCACTACTTCACCATCCCGGTTGCCCTCTTAGCGCTCATATTCTTGCCCACTAAAAAAAGTAATGCACTATTTCTTATTTCAATCTTTAATCCTTTTATTTTTGCAGTGTCCTACTTTCTTTTTCCCGCATCGCAAAATGTCAACTGCATACACGAGCCCTGTATTCCAAGTCTTATGGATTGGAGAGGGCCTACCTACTCTATTGTATTTTGGAGTGTCATATTTACGGTCCACCTACTGATAGGTGCGGGATTTGAAAAATATTTCTCTAGAAAAGTTTTTAATGCCGCGTTCAAAAAACGTGCTCTCAACCTTTTTCTTGTTTTCTGCCTGTTTGCCGTTGTGCAGGCAGTGATAGATACTAGATATCGATTATCTCTTCCCTCTTTTAAATGTGAATCGGAATCATTGCCGCTGATGAAGGTAGGTTGTGGATTCACGCTAGACCACGCCCCTAACCAAATGAAATTTTTTTACCGAATGACTAACTTAGAAAATAAAATTCAACAGTGCTCTACCTTCTTAATTCTAAAAAACCAAGAAATTCCTCTGCATCAATATTTCTTTGTGAGCCCTCTAGAACGAAAGCGACTTGAGGTGGTGCTTCCCTACCCTGACAAAGATATTTCCGTTACACTCAGTGCTCGGTGTGAAGTGACCTCAAGCTTAAACTAATATAAAAAAGGGGCTCCTTAAGAAGAAGCCCCTTTTAAAAACACTATTTCAAACAGATACTATTGGAATACGTTAAGGAGAGCCTGTCCTTCTGCGGTATTGTGCAATAGATCTCGTAATTTTTCATCTCGTTCGAATCGACGAATCGCTTTGCGAGCGATAAGTTTATATTCTTGAGGATTGATTGAGATATCGAGATCCTCTAATACCTCCTCTTTGGGCTGCACTTCAGTTTCCGCTGGCTCTACCACCACAAACTGAGGAATATGGAGTACGATCCGATCTAGGTAACTAAGATTTGCTATGTATTTTAACTGACTAAAATACTCGGCCGCCTTTTTTACAGAATCTAAATTCACTCTGTCCGATTTTTCTATAATAGAGGAAAGAAAGAAATCTCTAAGATAGGTGTATCGAGTTAGGCAAATAATATAGGCAGTATCTTCGTAACGCCCGCCAAGCTCTATCTGAGAATTTAAAATACTTTCAAATTTATCTTGAGAGGTAAATGAGGAGATCACTCCCGCAGCGGCAAGACTTATCTTGCGACTCGCCAAACGAAGATCTCTTGATGTGGGGCGAGACTTATTGGTAGAGCCCCCGAGTTTTACGTCCAGTAAAAAGGTGTGGTAAACCTCTAAAATTTCAATCGGGGTCCCCTCTCTTGCAAAGGTATCACCAAAAGGGAACATTCGGACCGGCGGAGTTAAACTTTCTGTATTCACAGGAGATAACATTTGCTGAAGTGCCGTGGTTAATACTTGAAGGTGAACCGCATTTCCAGTTTTTCTTAAATTTTCCCTGGCCTCATTAGCCATGTCCTTAATGCCACAGCTAGAAAGAACCATTAGAGAAAGAAGTGATAGAAAAATTTTCACTTAGAACCCCCTGTTAACTTGGATTTTAATTCTCCCATCAAAGCATCAACAGGCTCTCCAAACCAAATTTTCCAGAAATCTAGTCCGAGTAAATTTGCGGTCTCTTGAATCGTTGTTTTAGGCAGTTCAATCACAAGGGTCTCGAGAGATCTTTCCCCTGGGTAGCTGGCTAGTAAAATGCGGTCCCCCTCCTTAAGATCACCGGTAAATTTGGAAAATATCGATTGGATGGCTTTGGAATTAACATCAACAGCGTTGATATCTAGTGCCTCCTCAAAAGAGGTTCTGATATCGGCTGCAGTCAATGTTCTAAGTAGGTCTAGAACAATAACTCTACCTTTTGCATTTTTTAAACTATCGATGGGATTAGAGGGGCTAAGAATCGTTTCTTCGTCTATGTAACTGGTGGCTAAGTAGATATTTAATTTAACAAACCCTACCGATTTCTGACGAATTCCATATCCTGTTAGTTTTAACTGAGTGGGGCCATTCGCCGTGGTCAGGGTAAGATTAGAATAAACTTTAACGGCCTTACCTGAAATATCTACCGTTTTTACCGCCCCTTTAAATTCAGCAACTGAGGCTATTAACGATTGAGCAAGAAAAAACGAACAGGTAACTAGCAGTGACATTTTTTTCATGTGAGATCCCCCAAAAAACTATCTGTTAATTGGCAGCAAAATAGCGAATTTCAGACTTAAGTCAATCTCCCAAGAAAAATCTTAGAGGCAATAATTGTCACTCGCTTAAGGCCACAGATAAAGGGCAATGATCACAAGGGACTATATGACCATCTCAGGGGCACCCCATTAATTTAAAAAAAACCACCGAAGGGGGATTCCTTCGATGGTTCAATACACAGGAACATCTCTTTGGGTGCCAATGACTAAGGAACTAAGGCCTCAGTTCCCATAGTGACCGGGACTAAACGAGCTACAGGGTGATGATATTGGGCCGTATATTTTTGTGTTTTTGCCACAAAGTCTGCCACTGTGCTCTTAGCTAAAACCGATTCATCAAAGGCCTTTCTTAAGGAAACGGTAAATGCCGATCCGTCGGCCCCTGCAGCTGAGGTTTCGTCAGCTCTAGAAGAGGCAAATACAAATAGTTTTTTCCAATATTGTTCAGCGCGATTGCCGGCCTTCAATTCGGTTACCAAATTTTCGGTAAAGCTATCTGCATTAAGTGGTTTAGTAGAGACTAGCATCGATTTTCTCAAGGGGTCTAAAAGAGCCCCCGAATAGCAGGAGTCAAACATCATGACCAATCGATCTAATGGCCCTTTATTTTTTCTACCCTTTTCGATCGCTGCGCGAATTTCAGCAATGGTCATTAAACGATCATTCATGAGAACCCCTTCTGGAGAACCATGTCCTGAGAAGTAGAAAAATAGGGTGCCACCTTTGGGAATACTTGCAGCAAGATCTGTTAAATTTTTAGATACATTAGCAACGACCCCTTCGTCCTCCCAGAGTTCATGAGTATCAAAGCGATAGCCTGGATGTGAAGCGATCTCCTTTACATTTTTTAGGTCGAGATCGATTCCAGGTAGGCCGTAGGTCACTCCGACTAACAGCGCTACATTTTTAGCATCAGGAGACTCAACTAGGCCTACACGTGGTGTGACACCTGCGATAGACACGGTTGATAGAGTTATTATAGATAACGCGCATAAAAGCGCCGATAGAGATTGCTTCATAAAGCCTCTTTTTGTGTGTGTTGTGTTGTTTTGAATTCAGAAGGGTACTACAAGATAAAGAATAACTTAATTTTTTGATTCTATCTATCCCTGATGCGTTAAGGGGCCTGCGGCGAAATTAATTGCCTATTTGGCGAGGCAGGCCCTAATATTCACGAACGATCTCTCGGTGTCATCGAGTCCGACTCATGCTATTATTTTATCACTTTATTTATGACTACAAACCCTCTCTCTCGCATCAGCTCTAAATCATCGCTTTATGTTTCTATTTTATTTTTTATTTTCTCCTTTGGTTTTTTGTTTTATCGACTTCATTTCGGAGTCGATTTTCAAGATGAACCCTCCTACGTAGGACTAGCGTTACGGTTATTGTTTGGCCAAAAATTATTTTCAGATGAACTTAACTTAATTCAAACCTTTTCCATTCTTACCCTTCCTTTTTTAAAACTGCATTTCGCATTAGCTCACTCCTTATCAGGAGTTATTCTTTTTATGCGGTTAATGACTTGGGGCCTTTATCTTTTTTTAGGGGGCATCGTTTTTTTGATATTAAAAACTCGGGTCGATACCCCTACTGCACTGATAGTCGCAGCCTCTACCTGCCTATATTTTCCTGGAAATATGATCACCCTTAGTTACAACACTCTGGGTACCCTGTTTTTGACACTCTCTCTTTTTTTAATTCACCTCGGACTTCTGAGGAAAAATAAAGGGATCCTCCTTCTGGCTGGAATGGCTATGGGAATAGGATCGATAGCCTATATCACCTTTTTAAGTATGACTGTGTTTCTCAGTCTCTATCTGTGGGTTTGTGGTTCCCAAAAACGTTTCTGTTTATTTTTTATTCTAGGAGCTATGCTGATCTATTTATATCCGATGGGGTTTATAATCTCTAACTTCAGAGATTTTCTACGGGCGTGGGACTTTCGAAACGAAATAAGTTATTCTGCTCCGACCTTTTTTCAGATATTTCAGGTCGTTCATAAATTTTTCCCCAAAACGGTTCTAGCTTCAATCCTTGCCTTTTCAATTGTGACCTATGTATCCCACAGGAGATCACCTAAGATTTTTATTGGGTGTCTTCTTTTAACTCCACTTCTCGCTAGACAACTGTGTGTTCTATCTTACGGAGGCTGGAGTCTTTTTCCTTTTTATCTTTCCCTTCTTTCCCTATTTTCTTTTTACAAACTAAGACAAAATGCTCTAGCCATCCATTTACTAAAGTGGATTTTTATACCTTCATCTGTCGCAGGTTTTGTGACCTCGCTCACCTCCGCTTCAGGTTATATTAGTTCTCAGGTGGGAATGCTTGCTGCCTGTTTAGCAGGTCTCATATTTTTAGCCGAGGCGATGAAGGAGATTTCTGGAAGGATCACCTATTCGGCACTTTTTTCCCTTGGACTACCCGTTTTTTTACTCCTCTCCTTTCCTTTAAATATCTGGAGTGACTCTGCCTTTCGGGATCTCACTGAAAAGGTTTCGTTAGGGCCATTCCAAGGGCTTTACACATCGCCAGAAAAAAAACAGATATCTGAAATAATATATCAAGAGTTACATCCCCTACTTCAAACTAAGGGGCCCCTTTTAATCTATCCTAATTTTCCCGGAGGTTATTTAATGGGGATGATGCCTCCAGCCAAAGGAATCATCTGGTATCAGGACTCTGGAAAAACGAATGAGATCTTAGCGGCAATGTACCAAAACCAGATGAACCCAGAATCTCGAGTGCTTCGGGTGAAGAGGTACTACTTCACCCCCGAAATGAAACCCTTTCATAGTTTTGACCCCAAAGATCCATTAAATAACTTGATTGAAACGACTCACCAATCTATCAAAGAGACAGAATGGTTTACGTTATTTGCCCCCAAACAAAAGGTAAGTGCCCCGAAGAGCTAAGGGCCTGAGGCGCTAACCCGTGGCTATTTCTTTTAATCACCCCAATTCGACTCGCCACTTTTTAGTCTCCCATACCACCTTTTTGCTCCCCTTTCTTATTTCTGAACTCAACATGCCATTAGAAACTCTCTCCTTTCTTCTCTCTCTGGGTTCTATTTATGTGAATAAAAAAAGGGTCTTTGAGAATCGGGCCTTGGTGGCCAAAGATTACGTCAGAGTTCATGTTTTTCCGAAACGATTTCCTGTTTTAGATATCGATTGGAAATCCCTCATTCATTTTCAAAATGAAAACTTTTTAGTGATCAATAAACCCCCAGGCATTCCAGTTCATGAAACTCTGGATAATTACGAAGAAAATATCACTCGCCAACTAAGCCATTACCTAAAAACGACTCTCCTGGTGACCCAAAGATTAGATGTGCCTGTAAGTGGACTGTTTATTCTAGCAAAGACTAAATCTTTTCAGAGCTTTTTTAATAGGCTTCTTGCCTCTCATCAAATTACAAAACACTATCACGCCCTCACCGCCTTTTGTCCTCCTGCCGGACTCCACACCCATTTCATGGAAAAAAGTTTATCTGCACCCAAGATACTTTCAGAAACCTTTAGTGAAAATCACTTGAGGTGTGAGCTTGAGATACTGAGCACCACCGCCTCTGGCCCCCATTATCTATCTACGATTCATCTGCTAACGGGAAGAACTCATCAAATTAGAGCGCAACTAAGTGCACTCGAATGTCCTATTCTAGGAGACACGCTTTATGGTGGAACCTCAGATCTTTTTTCGATAAAAAAAATTGCACTCCATTCGACCTGTCTTTCTTTTCGAGAATTTAACTTTTCACTTCCTCCGCCCTGGCCACACTAGATTTTTTCCTGTTTTCTATCACACGATTGAAAACTCACCGATTTTTTCTGTTTTTTTCTTTCTCACTCAGCCCGTTTAGATTATAAAAAAGACTGTGGCTAATTCTCTTTGCTATGGCACCCTTATTAAGCAAAAATGACGTGCCTATAGAATGATGCGCCTATAGATTGGAATAGCATGATACGAACTGCTCGTTTTTCTTTTCTCCATTTTTTTTTATTACTAATTAGTTTCTGTGCTTTTTCCACTCCTGTAATGGCTGGGATTCGAGTGGGACTAGCTCTTGATAAAGGGGGGAGAGATGACAAATCCTTTAATGCCGCCGCCTTTAAAGGGGCCACCGACGCCGAAAAAAAATTGGGTATCCAATTGAAAACGGTAGAATCCTCTGATGACGTCTCACTGGAGCCTTCCCTTCGAACCTTTGCGCAAAAAGGTTTTCCACTCGTCATCGCTGTAGGTTTTGTCCAACGGGATGCCGTTGAAAAGATAGCCACAGAGTTTCCTAATACCCACTTTGTCCTAATAGATGCGACGACCCAAAACACCAATGTCCGTTCCGTAGTTTTCAAAGAACATGAAGGATCTTTTTTAGTAGGTGCTATTTCTGCTATGGCCTCAAAATCTCATAAAGTGGGTTTCATCGGAGGCATGGATATTCCTATGATCCGTCGTTTTCAAATGGGCTATGAAGCTGGGGCGAAACATATGGATCCCTCTATCAAGGTGCTTACCAATTACGTCGGCTCCTCCTCCGATGCGTGGAGAAACCCTAGTAAAGCGAAGGAGCTGGCACTGTCTCAGTATCACAAAGGGGTGGATGTTATTTTTGTTCCCGCCGGAGCGTCTGGCCTGGGAGTGTTCGATGCCGCCGAGCAGTTGCAGAAATTGGCAGTGGGATGTGACTCAAATCAAAACTGGGTCAAACCTGGAAGAATTTTAACAAGCATGTTAAAAAAGGTGGATGTCACGGTCTATCAGGCCATTGAAATGGAAACCAAAAATATTTTTAAAGGTGGCACCTACGATTTAGGTATTGCTGAGGGGGCTCTAGATTATTCACTAGACGAATTCAATCGCGCCCTTATCACTCCGGCAATGGAAAAAAAGGTAAATCTCATAAAATCGGATATTTTAAAAAAGAAAATACAGGTGCCCGATTACTATTTAACGATGAAAAAGATGCCCTCTTCCAAATGAACGACTCCTTTCACGAAGCCTTTTCCTTCTGCAACATTACCAAGAATTTTGGGTCGCTACGCGCCAATGATAACGTAAGCTTTTCGGTACTCAATGGAGGTATACACGGGGTGGTAGGCGAAAATGGGGCCGGAAAATCTACCATTATGAAAATGCTTTATGGAATGTTCCCACCGGACTCGGGTGAGATCTTTTTTAAAGGACAGCAGATAAAAATTTTGGCCCCAGAGACGGCCATTGCGCTTGGAATTGGCATGGTTCATCAACACTTTATGTTGGTGCCCACCTTGACCGTTTGGCAAAATATTATATTGGGAAGGGAACCCTCTCTTTGGAAACTAAACACACCCAACATTCTCAAACACCTAGAGAAGATCAAAGAGGCTCATGGTTTTCAGGTAGATTTAAACGCTAAAGTAGAGGACCTTGCTGTGGGTCAGCAACAACAGGTTGAGATTTTAAAGCTACTTTATCG
>JABMMY010000157.1 GCA_013205415.1 Deltaproteobacteria bacterium | reverse complement strand
TCAAAGTATTGTCCTCTTAAAGAGTTTCTATTTTAAACGTATTTCTAATTCCTGAAAGCATTGAATTTGACACGCCCGTCTTTCCCAATCCTCGTCACGTTCTCGAACGATAATTTTACACGATCCACACACTCCCATGCCCTTACAATTTAATTTTTTAAACTTTCCTTGATATAAGGAAAACCGATTCCTAAGTAAGACTTCGCGAAGGTTAGACCCCATCTCTACCCACAGCTCTTTACAGTTGCCTTGGGTATCTTGAATTTTAATTTTTACCTTGTCTTCATTCATTAAAAAAAACCTGGGAAGGTGCCCGACTCGTTGCATAACAGGAGTGGGTGAATACGACTAGCTGAATTGTGTTTTTATTACGTTGATTGGGTTCTTTCCCAATAACGCTGGCGGGTAAAGGATTCCAATGAAAACATTTCACATTAACTTTCGAAATCTCACCCTCACCCACTTTTAAGGAAAAGAGCCCACTTACTTCCTCTTTGTATCCCATTAAAAACTAGGGATCAACTGGTTGCGAGTTCCTTAACGAGGAGCTCAAAGACCGCTAGTATAGTGGGTAGAAAGTTAGCGGGCTAATTACTAAGGTTGTGGTTATGAAAAAGGTGAGCTCAAAGATCATTTCATTACGGTCACAAGGGAAGAGCAGCTACTCTAATGAAAAGATTCAATGAAAAATTGGAGAACCTAAAAAAATGCGAAAAATCTTGATTTTGTCCCTATTGTTTTCCCAAACAATTGACTCGGCAGCTCGGCCAGAAAAATATCATCCGCAGCAACTTATCTCCCAATATCCCTATGCACTTTTGACCGACGATTACGGAGTTTTGACCGAAGACGATTTGAAAACAAACTCTTGTGACGCAACTCCTTCTCCATTCTCAGAAAAAGATACATCCTCGCCTTATCCCTATTGGCAATGTTTTGATTTAAGAACTGCCAATCTGGCTTGCGAAGGAAGAAAGTACGACTTTAGTGAGAAAGTGCGAGTTACTTTATTGGTCATTTCCGGGATTCGTGATGGGGTGTTACATGAATATTTAGCAAGAAGACCTATGCCGTTGAGCTCATGCCGTCTGTATCAAAAGGCTTGGAGAAAATTCGTAGAAAATGAAAAGTACCTTTGCATATCAGGGGAGATTTCAAGCATCAAAACAGATTCCAATGGCCGAAGGCGATGGGTTTGGGTATTTGACCGATATAAAACCAAAAAGGGGTGTGATTCCTATTTTGAGGGTGAATGCGATCTTAAAAAAATTATTGCAAACGGCCAGTGTGAAAATTAGCACGATGGCGATGGGACAAGAGTTTCTTTTTCTGAATTGTTTTTTTTATTGCGTTCATTGTCTAAACACTTGTCGCAGTAACCCATGGAGCCCATAGTGCTTTTGCGAATTTTGAAAAATACTGTCTAAATGTTGCCTATTGAAAGGCGGTAATGCGGTGGGCTATAATTGGAGGGTGGGAAGGATGCAGAGATGCAAAGGGCCCACTCAAATCGGAATCGAGCGTAAATTAGGGGGCGGTAGAGTAGCCCAAAATGGCAATCCCCCAAGAAACCGGAATACTCTTGTTAGGCATTCCCCTTGCTTAACGGTCTAATTTTGGTAGTTCTACCGCTTCCCATTATTTGGATCTTGAACCCCATAAAAAAACCGATTACTACCGCCTAAACATGAATGACCTTGATGAAATCTGGTTAAGCGTAGACCTTTCCTCTCCCCGGGGCACACTGGCCCTTCATCGAGCGAAAAACTCAATCGTACTAGATCTTATTCTTTCTAAAATAATAACTGAAACCGGAGACCACTCCGAATGTTTCATTCCTCAATTAGAGATCGCTCTTAAAGAGTGTGGTCTTTCGGTATCTCGCATCTCTCGCTTTATTACCACCTCAGGCCCCGGTTCATTTACGGGACTTAGAATTGCTCTCGCCTCTTTAAAGGCCCTGGCCTATGTTAAAAGGTGTCCCATTGAAATACTGAGTGGCTCTGAAGCACGCGCGCTTAAATGGGCCTCTAAGCAATCGCAGATTCTATGTGATGAACTACAGGTGCTTACCCATATTACCTCCGATCGTTTTGCCTCAGCTCATTTTAAGATTAATACCGATAGCTTTTTACAGTTAATTGCAGAAACAACTCACTCCGACTGGAGCTTTCTTTCGGGAAATCGGTCTCTCGTGGTTCTCTTAGATGACAGAATTAATTTAATAGCCCTTCCCTCAGACCCCTCAATTGTCGTCACAAAACAACCCTTGGTCGCTACCGATCTTGCAGAGGCACTAGCAAAAGCCACCACAAGAAAAACGGTGGAGTCACTTTCAGATTGGGTGCAATTAGTTCCTAACTATTTCGGCAGCACTCGCTTTTAGTTTTATTTTTATTTTTATTTTTTACGCCGAGCCGCCCACACTCCGAGACCCGAAATGAACATGAACATCGGAGCAAATACGATAGAGGCTAAGTTAATCACCCTCATTCGTGTTTCTGTAATTTCAAATTCACTCGTGTCCTGCGGCCTCGGGCGAATAGAGATCAGATCCTCTTCATGGGCCAACCAACTCAAGATATTTTGAAAAATGTCGCCGTTGATGCCAAATCTTCTCCCGCTATT
Organism: Deltaproteobacteria bacterium; assembly: GCA_013205415.1. Taxonomy (GTDB): domain Bacteria; phylum Bdellovibrionota; class FAC87; order UBA2466; family UBA2466; genus UBA2466. Next base: position 3,715 of record JABMMY010000157.1, on the reverse strand, counting down.
AGAAGCAAAATCGGAATCTCCTACGACCACCAATCTAAACTCTGGCTCTTGGTTCTCCTCTACCTTTGCGCCAGGAATCGGCTTGTTGTCCTCGGCCTTTGCGCCAGGAATCAGCTTGTTATCCTCGACCTTTGCGGTCCCCTTGCCCATCACAGAAACGGCTAAAGACAGGGGGCCTTTACGATCTAATTTAGGATTGGGCTTCACCTGATTTTCTTTAAGATCGGACTCAAAACTTTTTGCGCTTGTAGAAAAAAGAGTTACCACCTTAAGGCCTGCTGGCGTGGGCTCGACCTTTTCAATCGGTGTGGCTATAGGAAACAAACTGATCTGCTTTGCCTCTCGAGTGATCTCACTTTCTTTATTATAGCTGGTTACAATGGGGGTTAGAGGATTTCCGCCCGCTAATTGTTGAAGTGGATTTAATTCTACGACCGTCTTCTTAGCATTAAAAATAGCTCCATATTTAGCCAATAGGTTTTTTAAAGTTGGCGACGAGGTGGGCTCTAGCATCATCAAACATTTTCCGCCCCTTGCAAGATAGGCCTCAATCGCCTTTAACTCTGGCGCGAAAAAATCTGACTTGGGTCCCGCAATCATAAGGATGTCGGCATCTGCAGGAACCACCCCTTTTTCTACCAAAATTAATTCCTCAACTTTGTAACGACCCCCCTCTAACTGCTCCCTCATTTCAGAGTAACCCTCTTTACCTGTATCGGTGAGCAGCTTTTCACCATGTCCCGAAACATAATAGAGTTTCTTTTTATCTCCTTTAGCAACCTGAATAATCGCATTGGTAATCTTCTCCTCAAGCTTTGGATCATCAGGGCCCAAAAGATTTTCTACTCTGGAGGTTCTAGCTTCACTCTCTATAATAATCGTTCCGACCTGCTTAATATTATATTTTTGAACCGCCAATGGATCTTTATCTACGTCGATATATTCTTTTTTCAAATTTTTTGTGTAGTAGGTGTATTTATCAAGAATTTTTTCGAATTCGGCCATTTGCATGGGACTGATAAAGGCCTTTAATTTCACCTCTCCCGGTAGGCCTCTTAACACCTTAATGGATTGGTCAGATAGGGTGTGCAGTTTGTTCTTAGTAAGATCTTTCTTGAGATCATGTCGACTCGCAATCAGATTGGCTACTATTAGAATTCCGAAAGCAAACAGCGACATGATAATAGCATTGAGCCCATAGCGAGTTGTTTTTCTGGAGAAGAGCTCAATAAAAAATCGCCGCTCTCTGATGAAATAGGTGACATAGCCGACAATGGCTATTTCTAAAGAAATTTGCCAAATCAGAACACTTTCTCCAGCCAAATAGGCAGAGATTGCACTGACGGCCGTGGCCGCTAAGGCGACAATGATAGCGATGATACTCATACAATTATCTCCAACGATTGCTTTCCACCACTCGGTGGGTCAAAAAAAGACAAAATATTGTGAAGGAAAGAAAGTAAACCACGTCCTTCACATGAATTAACCCCTCTGAAAAAGAATTAAAATGGCCGAGAGGAGAAATATAAACCAATGTCGGCCCCCATTGAATGGGTCCCCACGCGGCGGTAATCCCCTGCCCCAATGATTGCAACAACCATAAAAATAGTAGAGCAATAAATGTCCAGACCGCTGCAATAGCTTGACTAGAGGTCATCGCCGAAATTAATCCCCCCAGAGACACATAACAGGCGAGTGCCAAAGCCAATCCTAAATAGGTAGCTCCAATAATTTTAAGCTCTGGATTTCCCCAAAGAACCATAAAAAAAACATAAATGGCAGAAAGGGCCAGCATTAATAGCATCAAAAAATAGGCCGACAAAAACTTTCCCATTACTATTTCTAGCTCCCTTACCGGTGCAGTAAATAGTAGTTCAAGTGTGTGCTGACGTTTTTCCTCTGAGAATAACCTCATCGTAAGAAAAGGGGTCACAAAACATAAAATAAAGGCCATGTTCTGATACAAATAGGTGGCTACCTTATCGATCGTAATTCCTTGAGCCTGTCCAAACTGTTGCGCACTATTAAATCTTTGGTAAAGATCTACAAACTTCGCAAAAATAACTCCCATCACAAATAGAAACACACCCAATACTACATAGGCGATGGGGGAACAAAAATAGGATCGAATCTCTCTTTTAACAATAGCTATGGCGCCTCTCATATTACGACCCCTCTTTTTCCACCGATAAGATCTAAATAATAATCTTCTAATGCTAGTTGGACTGGAGCCATTCGAATCAGCCCTGCATTATTATTAACGACTACCTTTGCTATTTCAGCCATGATGTCCTCTTGGGCCTCCGACTCCACAATAATACGCTCCTTACCATTAGATAGGCATTGAACGTTCTTAACTCCACTGATCGAACGTAAACATTGTGCCACATTTTCTGATGACCTCTGAACAATCACCTCTGTTTTAGTCATCGTGCCGGTGGCGCCGAGAGAATTAATCGCCTCCTGCGCCACAATTTTCCCGCGATCAATAATAATAATCCTGTCACAGGTGGCAGCAACCTCAGAAAGAATGTGGGTACTATAAATTACCGTTCGTTCAGAGCGTAAAGATCTAATAAGACTGCGAGCTTCACTTTGTTGTTTAGGATCTAGACCCACTGTAGGTTCATCTAGAATTAAAACTTCGGGATCATGAATCAAGGCTTGAGCAAGGCCGACCCTTTGTCGATATCCTTTAGAAAGATTTCCAATCAATCGATTTTTGACATCTCCTAGTTGGCAGCGATCTAAAACAATATCCATTCTTTTTTTCTTTTCACGTCGAGGAATGGCTCTGAGATCCGCTACAAAATTTAAATATTCTGAAACTAAAAGCTCCGGATAAAGGGGTGGAGTTTCAGGAAGGTAGCCAATCCTTTTTTTGACTTCATAGGAATTTTCAAAAACATCGAATCCAGCAATGCTCGCCGTTCCTATTGTGGCCGGCATGAAACAGGTCAACATTTTCATCGTTGTAGTTTTTCCCGCACCATTTTGTCCAAGGAATCCTAAAATCTCTCCACGCTTTACGCTAAAAGAAATATTGTCGACCGCAATTCTATCGCCGTATTTTTTGGTAAGTTCTTTGACTTCGATCATAAATTTTTTAAACCCCAGTTAGTTTTAAGACGTCTTCGGGTGTAAGTTTGTGATGTATATTAGAGATTTTACTTTTCTTTTGTCAAGGTTAGTAGTCCGAATTACAATACCATTACTTAATAGTTTAAGATCTTAAGTTAGGAGGATCCATGGAATATTTTATCGATTCCGCATCAATTGAAGAGATTAAAGAGGCCGACTCACTAGGTGTTTTAGATGGTGTGACCACCAACCCCTCATTAATTGCAAAATCGGGAAGACCTTTTAATGAGGTGGCTAAGGAGATTTGTCGTTGGGTGAAGGGGCCGGTTAGTTTAGAGGTCATAGGTACCACCGCTACTGAAATGTTGAGAGAGGCCAAAGAACTTCGCAAATACGGAGATAACGTTGTCGTTAAAATTCCTATGATGAGTGAGGGGCTGAAGGCTGTAAAAATTCTGGCCGCCGAGGGAATTCCTACGAATGTCACGCTGATTTTTCAACCTGTACAGGCTCTTCTTGCTGCAAAAGCTGGCGCTACCTATGTCAGTCCTTTCATAGGGAGAATAGACGATTTGGGTCAAGATGGTTTAGCGATGGTAGCAGATATCATCCAGATTTTTGGACAGTATTCTTT
>JABMMY010000156.1 GCA_013205415.1 Deltaproteobacteria bacterium | reverse complement strand
TGCACCCACTTAGGTTGCACACCCAATTGGCTTGAGGGGGAATCTAAATTTAAATGCCCTTGCCACGGAAGCGGTTTTTATTCGACCGGAATTAATTTTGAAGGTCCCGCACCACGACCCTTAGAGAGATATAAAATTGGACGTGGAGAGGATGGCCAAATTACAGTCGATAAAAACATGAAATATCAATTTGAAAAAGGCCAATGGAATGATGCTAATTCATTCTTGGAGTTAGCTTAAAAGGGGTATATGGGTTCGTTTAAAGAATTTTCAGAGTCGATTACAAAATCCCAAGCATGGAAATCTATTTTCCGTCATGGAGCCCCTAATAATGCTAGAAATCGGGTGCTAGTAGTTCTGATGAATGTGTTTTTGCACCTTCATCCTATCCGAATGAAAAAGTCTGGAGTTCGGATGAGTTTTACCTGGTGCATGGGTGGACTCACCTTCTTTTTATTTTTAGTGGAAACGGTCACCGGTGTTCTTTTGATGTTCTATTATCGTCCTACCGCCGATTATGCCTACATGGATATTATTGCGCTAAGAGAACATGTTCCCATTGGGATCATGCGTGAGGTTCACCGGTGGGGTGCCCATGCGATGGTGATCACAGTATGGCTTCATATGTTCCGAGTCTTTTTGACCGGTTCCTATAAACCGCCCAGAGAATTTAACTGGGGTGTGGGTGTGATCCTTTTAGTACTAACCCTATTATTGAGCTTCACAGGTTATCTATTACCTTGGGACCAATTGGCTATTTGGGCGATCACCGTGGGATCTAATATGGCTCGTGCGACACCCTTCTTAGGTCATGAAGGGCCTGGAGCTTCGCTCATTAATAGTTTAATGGGTTTTGACGTCGTGCATGCCGGAAGTGATGCCAGATTTGCTTTGCTTGCAGGACGGTTGGTAGGTGAGGCCACTCTCCTTAGATTTTATGTGCTTCATTGTATTTTTATTCCCTTGGTAGCCAGTGTACTTATGGCGATTCACTTTTGGCGTGTGAGAAAGGATGGGGGCATTTCAGGTCCTCTGTAAAAAACTATGGCATCCTTTGGTAATTTTCTAGCGTCTATAATCAATACAATGTGTCAGCCCTCCATTCTATTCACAGTGTCTGTGATAGTTTTTTTCTTAGTGTTGTTTCCCCTACGAGAAAAGTTTGCTGAGAAAAAAACCCTTTATTGGATGGAAGGGTTGATGCTCCTTTTTATCTTAGTGAGCTGCCTAAACCCTACGTTTAAATCGGTGGTTACAAAGCCAGATAACATTCCCATTGTAGGAATGTTATTTCTTTTGGTTTTCTTTACCTGGCTGTCCTTTAACAAAATGGTGCTAAACGACAGACTTATCGATGAGGGTAAAGATGTTGAGAATAAAAAAGAGGCTAAAGAATTAGTTTTTACCTGGCCCGATCTAGTTTTTAGTGAATTTATTTGTTCGATTATTGCTTGGTGTGTGCTGGTCATCTGGTCGATCGTTTTAAAGGCCCCTTTAGAGGAGCCCGCTAACCCTGTAGAAACTCCAAATCCCTCAAAGGCCCCTTGGTACTTTTTAGGTCTTCAAGAGATGTTAGTTTATTATGATCCATGGTTGGCCGGAGTGGTATTTCCTACTTTAATTGTAGTGGGACTTATTTTAATTCCCTTCATTGATATTAATCCTAAGGGGAATGGTTACTATACCTTCAAAGAGAGAAAACTTGCGGTGACCTCCTTTCTTTTTGGATTTTTCATCCTTTGGGTGCTCCTCATTATTTACGGAACCTTCCTTAGAGGTCCCAATTGGAATTTTTTTGGACCCTATGAAATATGGGATCTCCATAAATTAGAGGTTTTGAAAAATGTAAATCTTTCAGAGTATCTTTTCAGAAGTACCGGTTTAAATGGTGGAAAATTACCGGACAATCCTTTTATTCGTGAGGGATTGGGAATGCTCTTAGTGATCGGTTATTTTGTTTATGGTATCATCCTGCTTCAGAAAAAATGGATGAAGGAACTCTACGAGAAGATGGGAGCGCCTAGATTCTATATTTTAGCGGGACTTATTCTTTCTATGGGCGCTTTGCCTATCAAAATGGTGCTACGTTGGACGATAAATTTAAAGTACATCGTAGCGATTCCAGAGTGGTTTTTTAACATTTAAGGGTTAAAAATATGGCCAACAATGCTTCAGACGACAAATTTTATAAAGGTGATACCTTAACTAAGGCCTTTGCGATCTCTAGTATCGTATTATTAGTTTTTACCCTCTGGATGATTTTAGATGATTTTGGCCGAGAGTGGAAAGGCTATCAAAGCCAATTCATGGTTTTGAAACAGAAGAAATTTCAAGAGCAAATTGAGACAGCAAAGGCTGGAATCGATGAGGCCAAGTTAAAGGAGGCCAGAGAAACGATCGCTAAGTCTGAAAAAGAATTAGAGGGTAAGTCGAAGCAGGTGGCTCAAATTGAAAAAGAGCTCGTCAATGCCAAGACCACCATGACCATTGCTACCGTGGCCTTCCAAGGAGAGAAAATAGTTTGGGATGTAGAAAAGTACGAGCACGAAGCTAAGTATGGCCATAAGATCGCTGAAGGGCACATGGAGCTCTCAGACCCTAAAGCTAAAACCTCCTATGACGCTTTAATGAAACATTGGGAAGGGGTGCAAAAACTTCGCAATGTCATGAATGCTAAAATTCAGGCGTTCGATGCTAGCCAGCTAGCGCTCACCGCTCTTTATACCGAAAAAACGAAGGCAGAAAAGGAGATAAAGTCGATAAGAGCGCAGTTAGATCTCTTAGAAAGCTCTAAAGAAAAATCTGAAATAACGATGAGTGTATTGCTTCGTAATTCTCCTCTTATCGATATGGCAAGTCCCACCTTTCGATTGCAGCAGATAGTATTGCCAACGATTCGCGATGATATTTATTTTTCTCAGGTTCAGAAGGTGGATCGCTGCACGACCTGTCACCTGGCTATGGACATGCCCGGTTTCGAAAAGGAGGCGCAGCCCTTTAGAACTCACCCTAAATTAGATTTAATGTTGGGAAGCACCTCACCCCATCCCATTGATAAAATTGGCTGTACCGTCTGTCACGAAGGGCGAGGCACCTCGACCGATTTCATTCGGGCTGCACACACTCCTAGAAATGAGGAGCAGAAAAAAGAATGGGAGAAAAAATACCATTGGGCAGAGGAGCATCACACGATTGAGAAGATGATTCCTCTTCAGTATACCGAAGGAAAATGTAGAGTTTGTCATAAGTCGACCGAGTATGTTCCTCGGGCAGAAAAATTAACTAGATCGGTTCAGACCATTCGCGGAGCAGGGTGCTTTGGCTGCCATCGTATTGAGGGCTGGGATCACATTAGAAAACCGGCCCCCTCTTTGAAAAAGGTTAAAGGAAAATTAACTAGAGACTGGATCGTGAAGTGGGTAAAAAAACCCACCTCCTATAACCAGTGGGCCCGAATGCCGGCTCAGTTTCATCAAGGAAATATTACTACTGACGATTATCGTCAGTATCAAGATGCAGAATTAAATGCTTTAAGTGATTATATTTTGGCAGAATCTGAGGACTATAAACCCAATTTTTATACTT
>JABMMY010000155.1 GCA_013205415.1 Deltaproteobacteria bacterium | reverse complement strand
CCTGTAATCTGCTCAATCTTAATGATAGCTTTGCTCTGAGTTAATTGACGCTGATTCTTAGAAGGTTCTTGATAGTTAGATAGTTGTCCATTGATATAGAGATCACCTGCTCGAACCTCTAATCTATCACCCGCCACTGCAACGATTCTTTTCACATAAGTAGCACTATTTCTGTCTGGCAAAGTAAAAGCTACTATTTGGGATCGTTTAGGGTTGGAAAATTTCATTATCTCTAGAGCGGAAAATGGAAGTCGTAAATTAAAAGCACTCTTTGAAACAAAGACGACATCTCCAGTAGCAAGATTGGGAAACATAGAATTGGAAGCAATGCGATAGTCTTCAACAATAACAACTCTAACAAATAAGGCGGCACCCGTAGCCACTAAAAATAAATTAAAAAGAAATCGACGATTCTTCAATTTCAACCTCAATCATCAATAGATAAAGCTGCCAAGAAAGCCTCCTGTGGGATCTCAACATTCCCCACCTGTTTCATTCGCTTTTTGCCCTCTTTTTGCTTTTCCAAAAGTTTTCTCTTGCGTGAAATATCACCACCATAACATTTTGCTAATACGTTTTTGCGCAATGGTGCAATGCGCTCTTTAGCGATAATTTTATTTGCAATGGCGGCTTGAATTACAATTTCAAACATTTGTCGTTCAATCAATTTTTTCATTTTAACGACGAGCTCTCGACCACGGTGATAGGCTTTCTCTCTGTGAATAATCCACCCTAGAGCATCTACGGGGTCGCCATTTACTAGTAGGTCCATTTTTACAAGATCGCTTGTCTCCCAACGAGCGAATTCATAATCCAAACTCGCATATCCTTTGCTCACACTTTTTAATTTATCGTAAAATGACAAAACGACTTCATTGAAAGGAATGTCGTATTCCAATAAAATTCTTTTAGGAGAGTGGTAGTGCAGTTTTGTTTGTGTTCCACGTCTATCTTCACATAATTTAATTAAATTTCCTAAAAAAGCCTCTGGAGTGTGAATAGTACAATGAACAATAGGCTCTTCAATGTGATCAATCGTTTGAAGTGGAGGGAGATCTGAAGGATTTTCAATCTCCTCCATTCCGCCTTTAATATTAAACACTCGATATTTTACTGTTGGAGCGGTGGTCACCAAAGAAATATTAAATTCTCGCTCCAATCGCTCTTGAACGATCTCCATGTGGAGCAATCCTAAAAATCCACAACGAAAACCAAAGCCGAGCGCATCGGAAGTTTCTGTTTCAAAGGTAAAGGAGCTATCATTTAATCCAAGCTTCTCCATAGCTACTTTTAAGTTGGGATATTCGGAGCTTTCTACCGGATAAATCCCACTAAAAACCATCGGAGTTACCTCTTTAAATCCTGCTAAAGGCTCACTCGCAGGATTGGAAGCCAAAGTGACGGTATCGCCCACCTTAACATCCCGAATGGTTTTGATATTAGCCGTTAAAAAACCGACCTCTCCTACGCCCAACTCTCTGACCTCTTCAGGATGGGGAGTGAAGGTTCCCAGCTTCAAAACTTCATGTTCCGTTTTGGAATACATCATTTGGATACGATCATGGGTCTTTAGACTTCCATGCATAATTCGAATTTGAATTACGACTCCCTGATAAGGATCAAACCACGCATCAAAAATCAAGGCCTGTAAGGGACCTTCTGGATTTCCTTTCGGGGGTGGAAAATACTTTACAATTCCCTCTAAAACTTCACTTACGTTTTTTCCCTCTTTCGCACTGATGGAAACAGCATTTTCAGTTGAGAGACCAATAATCTCCTCAATTTCAGATTTAGCATTTTCAATATCACTGCCAGGAAGATCAATTTTATTCAGAACCGGAAAAATTTCTAAGCGATTATCTAATGCCAAGTAAACATTGGCTAGGGTCTGAGCTTCAACTCCTTGAGAGGCATCAACCACTAGAATAGCACCTTCACAGGCCGCTAAACTTCGAGATACTTCATAAACAAAATCGACATGGCCTGGAGTGTCGATCAGATTTAAAATATAATCATTGCCATCTCGAGCCGTAAAATTAAGACGTGCAGTTTGCGCTTTAATAGTAATTCCACGCTCCCGTTCAATATCAAGCTTATCCATGAACTGCTCACGCATTTCACGTTTACTTAATGCGCCAGTTATTTCCAGAAGCCTATCGGCAAGCGTAGATTTACCGTGATCGATATGAGCAATAATACTAAAGTTGCGAATTCGTGATGGATCAGTCAAAGTTAAATCAATTGTTATGAGGTTGAGTTAAAAGATTTGTTTCATCGCCAAGAAGAGATAATTGCCCAGGCAATTGATTACGATATTTTTCTAAAACCATATCGATTCCTTCTCTAATATATTCAGCAATCGGAACCTTGGTCTTTTGATTTAAAAGCTTTAAATTATCGTTTTGCATCGGTGTAATATAAACTGTTGTCGATATTTTTTTTCTTTCCATATTCCACCCCTTTACTTTGCGAAGGTTCACACTACATGACCCTATATAGGTGTCAAACCTAGGGTCAGGAAAACAAAGTTTCCCACAAACCCACCTTAAGTCACACCGCATTACTTAAAGTAGGTTAGTAGCTAATTCGGCCAAATGAGACCGCTCCCCTTTAGAAAGTGTAACGTGGCTGGAAATTCCTTCATTTTTAAATCTTTCCACCACATAGGTCAGACCATTATTGGATGAATCAATGTAGGGATTATCAATTTGATAACAATCACCAGTAAGAACCACTTTGGTTCCCTCACCTGCTCTAGTGATGATAGTTTTAATTTCATGGGGAGTTAAATTTTGAGCCTCATCCACTATTAAATATTGATAGGCCAAACTTCTACCTCGAATATAGGTGAGAGGCTCAATTTGTAACATTCCTTGATTGATAAGTTCCTGCCAGGCTCTTCTTGTAGGTCTCTTTTGTGTTTTTTCACCGCCAGAAAATGAAACGATGTAATCCACGTTATCAAAGATGGGCTGCATCCATGGATTTAACTTGTCGGCTATCTCTCCCGGAAGATAACCGATATCCTTTCCCAAGGGGAAAATAGGACGAGACACTAATAGTTTTTGATATTTTCCTTCATCGATCGTTTTTTGTAATCCGCAGGCTAATGCCAAAAGAGTTTTTCCGGTTCCGGCTTTACCCACAAGACTAACTAAACTAATCGAGTCATCCAGTAGTGCATCCAATACAAAAGCCTGTTCCACATTTCTAGGTTTTATTCCCCAGACCCCTTGATCTGGAACCTTTAAAGGAATGATCTCCTGTTCGGTTGCCGCATATCGACCCGCTGCAAAATGATTGGGATCATGCTGATCTCTTAAAACTACATAAGCGTTGGGTAAAATTCCCTTCTCATGAAAAGGAAATCTCTTTTGCGATAAAAAGTTTTCAACGACATCAGCTGGAACATCAAAGGTACTAATCCCGGTGTACAACTCCTCTAAAGTCACTCGAGAGGGTTCGTAATCAACCGAAACTACGCCAAGCGCATCTGCTTTAACTCGTAAATTCACGTCCTTGGTTACAAAAACTACAGCAGCATTGGGCTTGTCCTGCTTGATTTTTAAAGCTACAGACAGAATTTTATGATCATTTTTCTCAGAACTAAAATCTGCGGGAAGACATTTTTCCGATTCTTTAAAGAGATCAATAATTAGAGTTCCTCGTTTACCAACTTCAACTCCGTTGGCAAGAGAACCTCGTTTTCTAATTTCATCTAAGTAACGAGCGAAATGTCTCGCATTTCGTCCCGTTTCGGTAAGATCCTTCTTAAAACGATCCATCTCTTCTAGTGTCGTAATCGGCACTACGACAATATTATCGTCGAATTTAAAAATACATTGCGGATCATAAAGAATAACGCTCGTATCTAAAACGAATGTTTTTTTCAATGTAAAATTATCCTTGTTACGTCGTTAAATAATGTGAGCCCTACTAACATCAAAATAAAAACCATTCCAATTTGATTCGCAACTTCCATGGTTTTGATTGAAACCGGTTTTCCCTTAATCGCCTCAAGAATAAAAAATAAAAGGTGACCTCCATCTAATACAGGAATTGGAAATAGGTTTAATAGAAACAAATTAATACTAATAAGTGCCATCATTTGGAGAAATGGAATAATTCCCGCATCCAAACTTTTTCCAGCTACAGAAGCTATCAGAACCGGCCCACCTAAATTCTTTGCAGAAATTTTGCCAGTCGCAAGCTTTACTAAACTGATTACCATTTTTCTAGCTAATTCATTTGTCTCATGAAAAGCATGCTTTACTAGGGCAATAGGCTCCCGAATTTTGAATACCGTGTAATCGGGTTCATGATAAATAGCCCAAGGGGAAAGACCTATCATGTACTTTTTAATTTTTTTACCAGAGATGGGATCCTCTTGGCTTGTCTCTGAGGGTTTTAAATTTAAGATCACTAATTTTCCATCACGCTCAATGGTTAATTTTGCCTCCTGGCCTTGGCTACCTTGAGCTTGTATGTAATCTACAATCCCCTCAAAATTATAAACGGTACCATCACCTAATTTTTCAATGCGATCGCCTACTTTAAGGCCCCCTTTTTCTGCAGGAGAACCGGCACTCAACTGTCGCACAAAGAGTTCAGATGGATAGATTCCTAGTAAAGTACCTACACCAAAGAGAGAAACTACTTTCGATTGCTTAGGAAGATTTAAAGAAACCGTTTGTTCTGGAACCTCTTTGATCTCTAAGTTCGGTTTTCTTTTATAACTTATAATAATCGGTTTGTTATCTACCCATAGTGAACTTAACGTATCAGCGATGTCCTCAAAGACTAAAATGGGTTTGTTTTCAATTTTAGTAATGGTATCTCCAGTGCGAAGCCCAGCTATATAGGCCACCGAGTTAGGATCCGATATTCCCACTACCGGCTCCGAAGGATTAGGAGTCATACCTTTAATACCACCAGTCTCTTCATCCTCTCCGTAAGCATTTTTTAAATGAACCTTTGAAACTTCAATGGGCACTCTGAGTTCTTGGGAGCCTCGCTCAATTTTCAAATCGACCTTTTGTCCTGCTAAAGGTCTCAACGTGTCTTCAATTTCAATCCAATGAGATATTTTTTTCCCATTTATTTCGAGTATATTATCTTTAGCGCGTAGGCCAGCTTCCCAGGAAGGACTGTGAATAGCCACATTACCAATTCGAGTTGCCACCATGGGTTGACCCGCAAAAAATACGACGGTGAAAAGAACATACGCTAAAAGTAAATTAGAGGTTGGACCTGCAGCCACAATGCAAAATCGTTTGTATAGTTGTTGTGTGCAAAAGGCTCGCTCTGCTTCACTAGCGGGAACTCCCTTGTAGGGATCATCTCCCATTAACTTAACGTAACCACCAAAAGGAATAATCGAAAGACAGTATTGGGTCTCTCCCATTTGCCGACTGAATATTTTCTTGCCAAATCCTAGTGAAAAAACTTCAACCTTAACTCCGAATATTTTAGCTACCGTATAATGGCCAAGTTCATGAAAGAAGATAAGTCCGCCTAAAAGAATTACGACGCCGACGATAGATGTGAGCACTTAAGAGTACCTCCTAAAAGGAATAAAGAGAGCTGAAAAGTATCTTATTCTAAATAATTTGATTTGCCAAAACTTCATGATGGCAAAATAAAATTTAACCAACCTCTAACAATCGCAACGCGTCTAAGATCTCGTTAGTATTAAACGGCCTTGTCTCGGGTCAATTGATCTAAAGCGATGACCTCTTCGAAGGTTGTAAGTGAAGTATTTTCATGAGCGCGAAGTTGTTTCTCAATAAATGTAGGAATTTCAGAGAATCTGATTTTCTTATTTAAAAAAGCATCTACAGCTATTTCATTAGCCGCATTTAGAACGACTAGGTAACTAGGGCCCGCCAGTAGGGCCTCTCTGGCTAAACGCAAGCATGGGAAACGCTTCAAATCGGGTTCAAAAAACTCTAAGTTTGCCATCTCTTTTAATGTTAATTTAGGAATGACAGAGTCTAATCGGTCAGGGTATTTCATGGCGTAACCGATCGAAGATTTCATGTCGGGTTTGGTCAACTGGGCAATACAAGAGGCATCTTTAAACCATACAGCTCCATGCACGATACTTTGGGGATGAACCCAAACTTCGATCTCTTTTTCTGGAAAATCAAAAAGAAAGTGAGCTTCAATTACCTCTAACCCCTTATTCATCATGGTTGCAGAATCCACAGAAATTTTAGGCCCCATTTTCCAATTGGGATGAGCCACAGCAAAGGCCGGGGTCACATCCTCTAGAGCCATTTCGGGATGTTTGAGAAGGGGACCTCCACTAGCCGTTAATACAATAGAACCAATCTCTTCACGGCGTCTTCCCATCAAAACTTGATAAACAGCATTGTGTTCACTATCAACAGGAACACAAACCGCCTTTGAATTTGCAATCTCTTTTTTTAATAGCGTTCCTGCCACTACGAGAGACTCTTTATTAGCAAGTCCCACAATTTTACAATGGCGCAAAGCCTGTACTGTGGGCTCTAACCCTGCAAATCCGACAACGCCCACAATAGCCACGTCAATGGACTCGGTCTGCAAACAGGCCGAGATTCCTTCTCTCCCGGAGAAAAACTTTACCTCAGGAAATCTTTTTTTCAGTTCGGGAATAGCTTCATAAGCTTCTATAGAAACCACCGAGGGACGATATTTTTCAATTTGAGGAATGAGTTTTTCAATATTTTTTGCACAGGATAAAGAGACCACTCTAAATTGTCCTGGATATTTATCTACAATTTGTAAGGTATAGTTACCTATAGTTCCTGTACTACCCAACACCGCTAATGTTCGACTATTCATTTTACATTTTCTCCAAAACTCTAGTGACATAAAAATAAAAAATAGGCGCTGAAAAGGCCAAGCCATCAACTCTATCTAAGATGCCACCATGCCCGGGTAAAAAAGAGCCAGAGTCTTTTTGTCCTTGGCTTCTTTTTAATACAGACTCAAAAAGGTCTCCCAACTGCGCAAGAATGCTAATCACAGAAGTGATAGCTAGTAATCTTAATACAAAACGACCTTCAATAACTCCACCATAAAACCACTTCACCCACACTATTGAAACAATGAGCGAAACGACAATCGCTGCAATCGAACCTTCGACCGTTTTTTTAGGACTCACCTTCGCAGCCAAAGGTCTTTTTCCCCATTTTTTCCCTACGAAATAGGCGGCGGTGTCTCCCATAAACACCAAAAGAAAAAGTAAAAATAGGTAATCCTTTCCATTTCCTGGGATCTCTAAAATAGGAATTAAAAATCCAAATAAACCAGAAATGTAAATACAGCCTACCAATTCGACAGAAAAGTGCTGTACCACCTCCTTCATCGTTTGATTAGCCGAGGACCCTACTACGTTAACAATAGCAAGAAGGACATAAAAACTACCAAACAGAACAAAGGTAAAATCCAGACTTTGTCGTAATGACATCAGCAGCAAAAGAATCATCGCAGAAAGAGCAGATTGCCGATAGAGCGATGCTTTTTCAAAAAATAGTTTATCAAACTCCAGGTAACTTAAGACAGAACACACCGCAATAGCGCATATTGCGGCCTGGATAGGAGCCCAATAAATAAGAGCAATTAACAAAATAGCAGCAATACTGCCTGTAATAATTCTTGTTTTCATAAGAGCCCAACTTGAGAGGAGGGTGTGGTGCCACTCACCTGCTCGGAAGTTTTACCAAATCTTCTTTGTTTGGTACTAAACTCTTTAACCGCTTCATGAAGGCACTGGATTGTAAATTCAGGCCAATATTTATCGATTACCACTATTTCGCTGTAAGCGACCTCCCAGATTAAAAAATTACTAATTCTAGAATCTCCGCCTGTTCGAATCATTAAATCTGGATCGGGAAAGTGCGGATGATAGAGATAGGTTCGAAACAAATCTTCGTTAATTTCAGTTAAAGATATTTTACCTAATTGGACATCTAAAAACATTTTTTTTGTCGCATCTAAAATTTCTTGGCGTCCGCCGTAGGACAGGGCCAAACTTAAGGTCATTTTGGGGTCGGGCCGATCTGTAAACTTTTTAACACGATCTAATTCTTTATTCACAAAAGCCGGTAGCCGCTCCAGGGTCCCTTGACACTCTAGCTTAATTCCATTTTTTAAAAGTTTCTTATCCATGATTTTGAGGTTTTGAACTAGCAACCTCATCAGCATATTAACTTCACTCTTTGGACGTTCCCAATTTTCTGTAGAAAAGGTATAAAGAGTTAAAAATTCAACACCTAGTTCTGCACACTCGGTGACAATTTCATCGACCCGTTTCGCACCTTCTCGATGTCCCGCAATGCGAAGCTCTCCTCGAGACTGAGCCCATCGGCCATTACCGTCCATAATAATTGCAATGTGTTTTGGAATTTTTGAGACAGAGGTCCCTATCTCTTTTGGAGTACTAGTGGCCTTCTTCTGTCGAAGCCAGCTCATCAGAGAGTCATGACCTCTTTAGCTTTTGCATCAATTAACTTGTCTACCTCTGCCACATTGTGGTCGGTAGTTTTTTGAACTTCATCCTGTTGACGCTTCAATTCATCTTCCGAAAGACCCGAATCTTTTTTTAGGATTTCCATCGCATCTCGGCGGGTATTTCTTACTGCCACCTTAGCATCTTCGCCCTCTTTTTTTATCTGCTTAACAAACTCTTTACGACGTTCTTCGGTCAGAGCAGGT
>JABMMY010000154.1 GCA_013205415.1 Deltaproteobacteria bacterium | reverse complement strand
CGGTATTGGCCTCGGTAAAAAGTCCCACCAAAGATAGGTAGGTATCGGTAACTTTAAGACGGCGTGTTTTTAAAAGTATAAAACTGAGGATACAAACCACAATAGCAAAACAGGTGGCGACCGGAAAAATAAGTAGGGTTGAGATCTGAAATTCTGGAATGGTGGTATCCATGAGGTATAAAGAGCCCAGAACAAAGGCAAGAATTCCCCCAATTCCCAAGGCTCCATAGGAGGGAACATAAAGCTCAATAATTAAAAGAATAATTCCTAAAAGTAACATTCCCAGTGCCCCTAATCGAATGGGAAGTAATTGAAAGGAAACTAAACTAATTAAAAGACAGATTGCGCCAAGAATACCTGGAAATAAAATTCCCGGATGCGAAAGTTCAATCCAGAGACAGAGAGCTCCAAAACTTAAAATGAGATAGGCGAGTGTAGGGTTTGCAAAAAACGATACCACCTGCTGTTTTAATGTGGGTTTTATGATGTTAAGGGTGCTCTTGACTGCGGGCAGGGGGATCTTGGCATTTTTAGAGGTATGAGAAGCAAAACCTCTTAATTTAATTTCCAGATCATCTAGGTCATTTGCAATAAGATCTACTACCTTGAGTTTCAGTGCCTCTTCAGAGGAGATTGCACTACTATTTCTTACAGAACTTTGCGCCCAATCTATATTTCTTCCCTTAACTCTGGCTAAACTTTCTGCAAAAGCGGCCGTATCATTAGTTATTTTTTCAGCAAGTACCTTATCCTGCACCTGACCACTACCATCAACCGGATGAGCCGCTCCAATATTAGTCCCGGGTGCCATTGCCGAAATATCGGCAGCAAAGGTGATCAAGGCCCCTGCACTTCCTGCTTGAGCCCCTTTGGGGCCTACCCATACAACAATGGGAATAGGGCTATTCAACATGGCCTGAATGATCTGCCTTGTTGAATTTAAGAGACCCCCTGGAGTGTCTAACTGCAAGATTAGAAAAGGGGCGCCTAACTTTTCTGCGTGTTCGATCTCTGAAATAATATAATCGGCAGTTCCTGGATTGATAGTATCTGCAATCTGGATCACCGGAACCTTTGATTCGGCAGGGGTAGCCAAAGAAAACAGGGAGATAATAGTTAAAAAACATCTTCGCATTAATGGAATTCCTTCATTTTGTTAAGGACCTGTTTCATATCCTCCCAAACCACCTTTTTAGCTGCCGGATTTCGTAGAAGATAGGCGGGATGGTAGGTGGCCATCAGTGGAATAGAAGGGCTCCAAACCACCTTATGAAATTTCCCTCGAAGCTGTCCCATGGGAGAATCATCTCCTATCAGAATGCTTGAGGCGGTAAGTCCTAATGTCACAATCATTTTCGGTTGAATCACCTTAATCTGTGATTGTAAAAAAGGGAGGCACCGATCGATCTCCTTCTCAGTAGGAACTCTGTTTTTGGGAGGACGGCATTTTACGATATTGGCAATATAGACCTCATCACGAGTGAGTGACATGGCTTCGATGATCTTATCTAAAAGTACCCCCGCTCGACCTACAAAGGGAACTCCACTTTTGTCCTCAGCCTTACCAGGCCCTTCACCGATAAAAAGAATTTTAGCCTTTGGATTTCCAGAACCAAAAACGATCTTATCTCTTTCATTACAGAGTCCGCAGCGACGACAGTCTCCCAACCATGTTTGAATCTCTGCTAAAGACTTCGTTCCTGCAGGTGCTTTAGGAATACCTTTCGTTTTTTTTTGTTTCTTTTTTCTTTTAAGTACCACAGCATCCAATCCATGATCTTCCCAAAGTCCCTGATACTCTTTAGTGAGATGCGAATTCTTTTGAGCCATATTGGAATGAATATAGAAAGAAGATTTCAATTCGGCAATAAGAGTTAGCAAAAAAAAAAAGAATAGTTAGACTAAAGTCTGTGTCACAAAAAAAAATGGGTTTCACATTTCTATTAGGGGCGAATAGGGAATCTTTTGGTAACCTAGGACAGAAAAAAAGATGCTGAGTTTTATAGAAAGAAAAGGAGGGCTAAAGGGAGATGCCCTTTGGGTCCTAAAAAAGGGTGGACTCCTAATGAAGTTTACTATCGGATTGGGGTTAATAGTTTTAGGCGGCTGTGTCGCAAAGAGTGGTTACGAAGAAAGATTTAAGGAGAGTCGTCGTCTGGTGGCCCCCTCCTTT
>JABMMY010000153.1 GCA_013205415.1 Deltaproteobacteria bacterium | reverse complement strand
GTTCTATTGCGATCGGAATAGTCCTTTGAAATATTAGGAATGTGTCCGACCCCTAAATTAATAATTTGGGCCTCGGTGGCTTGGTTAGCCTCCCCTTTTTCAATGGTGTTAAAGATCCTATCCAGCATGGAGCCTAAAAAAACTGAAATGATAGCAGGAGGGGCTTCATTGCCTCCCAAACGATGGTCATTTCCAGGTGATGCAATTGAGGCGCGCAGCACCCCTGCATGACGATGAACCGCCTGAAGCACTACCGACATCACCGCTAGAAATCTTAAATTTTGGTGGGGTGTGGTCCCTGGGTCTAAAAGATTTTCCCCTTTATCATTCGACATGCTCCAGTTGCAGTGTTTGCCACTGCCATTAATACCCGCAAAGGGTTTTTCATTAAGCAGACACACAAGATCGTGTCGACCCGCCACTCGTTTCATCGTCTCCATGGTGAGGGTATTGTGATCTGCTGCAATATTTACCGATTCAAAAATAGGAGCCAATTCAAATTGGCTTGGAGCTACCTCATTGTGACGAGTTTTTACCGGCACTCCTAAACGATAAAGTTCATATTCTAAATCCTCCATAAAAGCCTTCGCTCGTCGAGGAATGGCTCCAAAATAATGGTCCTCTAATTGTTGTCCTCTCGGAGAGGGGGCCCCTTGGAGAGTCTTTCCGGTCATGACGATATCGGGCCGAGCATTAGCGTGATGTTTATCGATTAAAAAATATTCCTGTTCAGAGCCGAGAGTGGCTGTGATCGATTTCGCATCGAGATCCCCCAGTGTTTTTAAAAAATGAATGGCCTCTTGAGAAAGCACCTGAGCCGATCGAAGGAGAGGGGTTTTATTATCTAATGCCTCACCATGATATCCAAAAAACACACACGGAATGCAGAGTGTTTTTCCATATTCGCCATCAATAATAAAAAGGGGAGAGGAGGGGTCCCAAGCGGTATAACCTCGGGCTTCGAAGGTAGATCTCATTCCACCCGAAGGGAAACTAGAGGCATCGGGCTCTCCCTGAATCAATTGGCCGCCTGTGAATCTTTCAATGACGGTGAGTTCGGAGTGATGTGAATGTTGAATGGAAATAAAGGCATCATGTTTTTCCGCCGTCATTCCAGTCATGGGCTGAAACCAATGGCAAAAGTGAGTGGCTCCCGTTTGGACTGCCCAATCTTTAATGACCAAGGCAATCGCCTCTCCAGTTTCAAGGGTAATTTTTTTCCCTTGATCTAGAGCTTTGGATAAATGTTGGTAGGCCTCTTTAGATAGCTTTTCTCTCATCTGTCCTAGGCCAAAGGTGAGCTCTCCAAAATATTCGGAGATAGGCGGCACTTCGTGAGTCCCGTTATTCGCTCTTTGGTGTTTTCTAGAAATGGAAGGGGGGGGATTTAAATGGGCGGCACGTAACCAGGGTTTTTCAGAAAACATGAAGATCTCCTTTGTGTATTTTAGAAAATCCTTGTAAGGGTCTTCTAAAAAAAATGGGTAGGCCTTTTAAAGAAAAAATATTCTTTAAAAAGTCCTCTAGTTCTGTATTAGTTTCGTCGATTTCATAAAAAAACTCAAGGTGGTTAAGTGAGAGGCTAGGCAGAAGCCGTTCTGAAAGCCTAACGAGACCCCTTTTAGAAAAAAACTAATAAAACGGTCGGAAGCGAAGCGTCATCATGGAATAATGGCCATCATCCGATATAATTAAAGAAGAGGACTATTTGCTATTTCTAAAAAACATTATTGTAATCACGCTGATTCTATTCTCAACGGCAAGCTTTGCTGAGCGCAGAATCACTGGCGGTGGTGGGGCCAGAAAAATCTCGGGGCTGTTATACGGAGGTTTTAGTTTTAGCAGTCATAAAAGTGAGGGTGGCGCTGGCGTTGACGGGTATACCGGTTTGGCCTTTGGTTTAGGAGTCGATTATAAAATTATGAACCAGATAAGTTTGGGTGTGGATATGTTGTATACCCAGAAAAACTATCAGGCGAGAACCAGCACCTCAGTCACCCAATTTGACCTCTCCTTTTTGGAATTCCCATTTTTTATTAAATGGAATCCCTTTAAAGAATTTCAATTAAAAGTAGGGCCTTACCTAGCGGGATTAATGGTGTCGGCCAATCGCCAATCTAGTGGTGTTAATTCCCCTATTAAGGGCGATTTTACCAATGATTATGGAGTGAGTGTGGGTGGCTGGTTAGGGTTTTGGGCCAATCCTCAATTGGCAGTAGGCCTAGATGTGAGATACGACATGGGACTGGCAAATGTGCAAAATGTAGCGGAGCCTTCATCTGCCATTAAAACCCGCGCCGTTAATGCGATGGTGACGTTAATATTCGGTCTCAAATAAATCCCCTCTTTTTTACTTTCTTACCCCTTATTGTCTGGTGTATTCTTACCTCTTTGAAAAAATCGTTAACATCGATTTAAAACCTTAACCACCGCAAGGGGAGAATGTATGTCTGTTCGTTTAGTTGAGTTTGATTACATTTTGAAAAATAGCACAGGGGAGATTCTAGATAGTTCCAAAGAGGCAGGGGGAGAGCCCATGCGCTATGTTGAAGGGGCCGGTCAGATTATTCCGGGTTTAGAGTCCAGAATGAAGGGGCTCAACAAAGGGGACAAAAAAGAGATTGAGGTTCCCTCTATTGAGGCCTACGGCCCTAGAGAGGACAAACTTGTTATTGAAGTGCCTCTTCTTCAGTTCCCTCCAGACCAAAAGGTAGCGGTCGGATTAGAGGTCGAAATTGAGGTGGCAGAGGGTTATTTTCATTCCTTTACCGTTACAAAATTAGGAATCACCCATGCCACACTAGATGGCAATCATGAGCTTAGTGGAGAGGATCTTTTTTTCTCGGTTGAGGTGAAGGAGGCTAGGGAGGCTACTGTTGATGAGATAGCTGAGAGTGAAGAGGAGATGGACGAGATGGACGAGGATGATGATCACGGACATGTTCACGGTGAAAATTGCGACCATTAAATAGCATTGAATAATGGTTTCTAGGGAAAAGGGAAGGGGCACCCTTAGGTTGCCTTTGTCATATGCCCCTTAGGTTTTGAACCACATTTTTATTGCGACTCCGATGAGAAAGACTGCAAAGACTCGGCGTAAAATCACCTCAGGGAGCTGGCTTGCCAGTTTCGCTCCTATGAAGGCCCCTACAAATAATCCTATCGAGATCAGCAGTCCCCATTTTATATTTTCTGAGGTAATTTTCCCTAGTCGATAGTATTCAAAAACGGCGAGTCCCCCCACCGGAAGTAAAAGTGCTACTAGGGAGGTGCCGTTGGCTGAAAGTTGAGGCATCTTTAAAAAAAAGATCAAAACTGGAACAATGACGATTCCCCCACCAATACCAAACAATCCGGAAAGAATCCCCGCTAATAATCCCGTTCCAATAAAATAAAAGATCATAGGCCCCCTACCTCAAGT
>JABMMY010000152.1 GCA_013205415.1 Deltaproteobacteria bacterium | reverse complement strand
GATGAGAATTGGTATCACACCAGAATTAAACGGTTTGTCATTTCTCATGATCTGTATTTCTACTTTTTTGGTTCTTGTCTTAGTGTCTAAGGAGCAAAGTCGCAAATGGGTCTTAAAAGGATAATTAGTTTCGTTATTATTCTAGGGTTTCTTACAGGAATTTTAATTTATTTTCGACAAAGAAATCCTGCGGTTCCTACGTTACGTGTTTGCACCTGGAGCAACTATTTTCCTGAGTCGGCCATTAAGTCTTTTATTGATACCACAGGCATCAAGGTAGAGATCTCTTATATCTCCAGCAATGAGGAACTTTTTGCGAAGCTAAAGGCTGGAGCCACCGGTTTTGATATCGTACAGCCTTCCGACTACATGGTCCGGCAAATGAAGGCCCTCTCCATGTTATCTAAGCTAGACAGATCACTACTGCCTCACTTAGTCCACCTTGATGAATACTACCGTAAGCTGCCCTATGATTTTGGAAATGAGGTCTCAGTTCCTTTTACCTGGGGGACCTCAGGAATAGCTGTTAATACTGCGAAGGTTAAAATACCGGTAGATGGAGTGAGCTGGAGTCTTCTTTTAGATGCCGGATACACGAGACAAACCTCTCTTTTAGACGACATGCGAGAGGTATTCGCGAGTGTGTTGCTTTGGAAAAATCTTTCCCCCAACACTACTAATTTAAAACTACTGGAAGAAACTAAACTAGAAATTTCAAAAATTAAAAACCGAGTTTTATTATTTAGTTCCGAACCCAAGCCCCTTCTTTTAAGAGAGGAAGTTTTAATTGCGCACATTTATTCTAGTGATGCAGTTCAGGCCAATGCTGAAAACCCTAATATCAAATTTTTCATTCCTAAAGAGGGCGGCCTCTTATGGACCGATAATTTTGCTATTCCCGAATCCAGCCAACACAAAGCTCAAGCCCATGCCTTTATCGACTACTTTTTGACCCCGGCCAATGCGTTGGCCGTAGTTCGGCAAAGTCATTTAGCGACACCGAATAGGACGGTAAAATTGATGTTATCTGGGGCGGAGCAAAATGATCCCAATATCTATCCCCCGCCCGCTATTTTTAATAAACTTTTTTTTCTAGATGATCTCGGAGAGACACTATCTGTACTTAATCGAATGTGGACGGAACTCAAAAGTTAAATGGCCTATATTATTTTAAAGATTCTTTTAGAGTTGACCCGTCCCCTAGTGATTATTATCTTATTAGTCGGCTTTAGTTTTTTCGCTCTGAACACACACCGAATTCGTATCGTAAAAAAACTGCTGGGCATCACTCTAGGTTTTTTACTTTTCTCATCTATCCAGGTCGTAAATCGTGGACTGCTTAGTGGGTTAGAGGGCTTTGCTCCTATACTCAAGGCCTCCGATACCCCTACGGCCGATGCTATCGTTGTGTTAGGGGGTACCCTGACTCAAGAGGTGGCTCCAAGAGCCTATTCTGCTGAAACAGGTGGAGACAGATTGACCGAGGCGGCCAAGCTTTTTCATCACCATAAAGCCCCTTTTATTTTGGTGAGTGGTGGGGTGCCCTATCGGGGATTTCAGGGCGATTACAGAAGTGAAGCCCTAGACATGAAAAACTATTTAGAGGAGCTAAAGGTCCCCAAGGAAAATATTATTGAAGAGTCCAGCTCTCGAAATACTAAAGAAAATGTATTTTATTCCGATCTAATTCTAAAGAGCCAACATGCGAAACGTATTATTTTAGTGACTAGTGCCTTTCACATGAAACGATCGATGAAGTTATTTTCAAAAACAGGATTAACTATTATTCCCTACCCTACCGATGTCAGAATAAACACTGCACTGGTATATTCCGACTTCATTCCGAGGGTGGACGCGCTACTTAATTTTTCCTTGGCGATAAAAGAACACTTAGGTCTATTAGCCTCTTATTTTTTTCAATAGGTATTTTTTAGGTATCCCAGGAAGAAATCGTTCTTTCGATGAGCAAATCCAATTAAAATAGATAATATGCCAGATTGCTGCAACGCCATCTTTCCAGGTAATTTTTTTACCTTCGCTATACCCTCTCGGATAATAACTAATGGGTAATTCCCAGACGATGATCTTTAATCTAGCGACGTGAGCTGTGACCTCAGGTTCAAAACCAAATCTTCGACTTCGTAAATTTATATTTGCTAAGATATCTCTATGAAAAGTTTTATAACATGTCTCCATGTCGGTGAGATGTAATCCACTGGCTATATTAGAAAGGAATGTGAGCAGTTTATTGCCAAAATAATGGTAGGTACGATGAGCCTGCGCCCCACTTTGTCGAAATCGACTTCCAAAGACCACATCGGCCCTTCCCTCTAAAATAGGGTTCACTAATATCGGAATTTCAGAGGGTAGGTATTCTGAATCTGCATCCTGCACTATCAAGACAGTTCCGGTCGATAGGGTAATAGCCTTCTGAATAGCCACTCCCTTACCTTGATTAATAGCGTGTCTAAATTGTCCTACAGTCACTCTTTTTTGGCTGAGATCATTGGCATGTGTTATTAACCAATTCTGGAGTATTTCCCAAGAGTCATCTTGAGAACAATCGTCGACAAAAATGAGTTCAATCGGCCACCCCCATTTTATAGCCACCACAGAATCAAGTAGTGCAGCAAGATTATCTCGCTCATTATAAAATGGAATCAATAACGAGAGGGCAGGCTTCGATAGCATCGGTTATTTCCTCAGATGAATAGTTCCATACCATGTGACGGGATAGAGTTATCGGTATTAAAGTTATCTGTCGCTACTTCTAAAAAAAACTCGAATCACCTGTTTTTTTAATCCCAGATTTTCTCTAAGGGCGCCCCCAATATATTTTTGATAGCTCTCGGGTAGATTATGTTTCCGATTCATAAAGAAAATAAAGGTCGGAGGGTCCACTCTCACTTGAGACGCATAAAGAATATTAAAATTACCCTTCCCTGCATTAGGAGGGGGATTTTTAGTCACTATCTTTTCTACCACCTCATTTAATTTAGAGGTTTTGATTCTTTTATTGGCCTGCCTTACAAGCTTTTTAGCAAGAGGCAATAGATCTTCCGTTTTAAGACCTGTTTTTCCGCTGATCGGCATGTTCACAAAATGGCTTAAATAATTTCTGAAATCACAGTTTTCTACGTAGTCCCTTTTTTCTTCACCGGATAAAAGGTCCCAAAAGTTTAATAGAACGGCAGCAGGCCGTCCCTCTCTTTCTAAAAGACTAAGAAGTCGCATGTCCTGATCGGTAATTTGTTCCGTACAATTGATCAAAAGAAAGATAACATCGCTTTCTCGAATCGTTCTAGTGGTGGCCTGAATTGAAAAGATTTCAATAGATTCTTTTTTAGACCTGGGCCTTCGCATTCCTGCCGTGTCCACAATACGAACTAGGCCATCGGCCGTTTCAAATTCATGACTTACCGGATCTCTCGTCGTTAAAGCGATAGGGCTTACCCTAGACACCTCTTTCCGACAAAGACGATTCATCAAGGTGGATTTTCCAGTATTAGGTCGGCCCACAAGAGTGAGTTTAATAAACGGTTTCTTGAGATCGGCAGCCACTCCGGCCTTATTAAGGCACCATTCTTTAATAAAATTAATGTTGGTTCTATGAGAGACAGACACAGTGACAAATTCTGAAAACTGTAACTTAGCAAAATCATTTTCGTCGTAAGCCTTTTTAGAATCACATTTGTTAACCACTAGTAAAACTGGCTTTTGAGTGATGTGAATAATGCGGGCGATCCATTCGTCAAAAGGGGTCATTCCTGCAATGGCATCGACCATAAAAAGACAGACGTCTGCGGCTTCAAGTATTTGATGAAGCACTTTACTATCGCCTTCACCATAGATCCCTTGCGAGTCCAACAGGGTCAAATCTGCCCACTCCACCTTTTCCCGAATTAAATCCAAGGTAGTTCCAGGTTGGTCGAATACAATAGTTCTTCGATACCCCAAAAGCACATTAAACAGGGAAGACTTTCCTACGTTTGGCCGTCCTACTAAAGCTACTTTTAACATGCCTACTCCAGTTCTAAATACGAATTCAATTGGCGACTATCGTCTTTCCAATTTTTTTGCACATCGACAAAAAGTTTTAAACACACTTGATGCCCTAGCATGACTTCAATTTCCTTGCGAGCTTCCATCCCAATTCGCTTTAGCATCTCTCCGCCTTTTCCAATTAAAATAGCTTTTCTTGAATCGGAATCAACGTGAATTACCGCACGATAAGTAGGAACCTTTTTATTTTTCTCTTCGGGATCTTGCCACTCCTCCATTTCAATCCAGGCGGAATAGGGCAATTCTTGACGAGTGGCTCGATAAATTTTTTCTCTGATAAATTCAGACATTAAAAAAGACTTAGGACGATCTGTAACTAGATCGGTGGGATAAAGTTGAGGCCCTTCTGGTAAGGGTTCATTTACCACCGACAACAGATGTTCTATTCCATCACTACGCTTGGCCGATATGGGAATCACATGACTAAAGAGATCCATTTTTATAATTTGATCCATTAAGGGTAGTAGGGATGGCTTAGACATTAAATCTATCTTGTTCAAGACACAGACAGTTTGATCTTTGGGTTTGAATTCAGCAATTTTAGGTTTCAGTT
>JABMMY010000151.1 GCA_013205415.1 Deltaproteobacteria bacterium | reverse complement strand
GTTATAGGCTCATGTAGATCTATTATAATTGTCAGAGCCAATATAATCCAGACATCTCTAAATTATTGAGATTTTTATATAGGTAAATTCCATTTATAATCGATGACTCAATCCTTAAAAACTACTCCCACTCAATAGTGGCAGGTGGTTTTGATGAGATATCATAAACGACCCGATTAATACCTGGCACTTCATTAATAATTCTATTGGCAATTCGACCCAACGCATTTTTTTCAAAGCCGTACCAATCGGCGGTCATCCCATCTCGACTAGTCACAGCTCTTAGAGATACTACAGACTCATAGGTTCTAGCATCGCCCATCACCCCTACAGCCTTCACCGGCAACAAAACAACAAAGGCTTGCCATATTTCTCGGTACAAATCTTTCGCTCTTAACTCTTCAGTAAAAATGGCATCGGCCTCCCTAAGAAGTTTTAATCTATTCGGCGTAATCACTCCTAAAATTCTGACCGCTAAACCAGGCCCCGGAAACGGATGCCTGCCTAAAATTTCCTGAGGTATTCCCAATTGTTTTCCAATGTCTCGCACCTCATCTTTAAATAGCTCACGAAAGGGCTCAATAAGTTTTAGTTTCATTTTTTTGGGTAACCCACCCACATTGTGATGGGTCTTAATCGTCTGGCTCGGCCCGGTAACGGCTACACTTTCAATGACATCAGGATATAAGGTGCCCTGTCCTAAAAACTTCGCATTTTTTAATTTTTTACATTCCTTTTCAAAAACTTCTATAAAGGTTTTTCCAATAATTTTTCTTTTCTTTTCAGGATCACTCACCCCTTTAAGTTTTTTTAAGAACAACCGGCTTGCATCAATAACTTTAAGATTAACTCCTTGATTCTTTAAAAAAATAGATACCTCTTCGGCCTCTTTCTTTCGCAAAAGCCCATTATCAATTAAAATGGGATGAAATCTTTTGCCAAGAATTTTACCTAGAAGCACAGCAAGAACGGTAGAATCAACTCCTCCACTGACTCCGCCTACAACCTGATTATCTCCTACTAAATCAAGAATTTTTCTTGATTGCGTCTCTAAAAAGTTTTCCATTTTCCATGTAGGAGTGATCCCTGCAATTCCAAATACAAAATTTGAGAGAACTTTAGTTCCAATAGAGGTGTGTGCGACCTCTGGATGAAATTGTATCGCGTGAATATTTTCATATTGAAAAGCTACCACACACTTTTCACTTCGAGCGGTCACTTTGCCTTCATTAGGTATTTTCCCTACGCTATCGCCGTGACTCATCCACACCGATAATTTCTCCCCTTTTTGAAAGCCATAAAAGAGTCCAGTGTTTTCCTGAACCTCAATTTCACAAAATCCATATTCCCTGGCCTTACCACTATCTAGTTTACCCTCTTTTAAAAATGAAATGAGTTGCATCCCATAACAGATTCCCAATACAGGAATATTCCAGCTAAGTAAGGTCTCACCTATTTTAGGAGCCGTTTTTGTTTTTACACTTGCGGGTCCACCGGAAAGAATGATTGCCTTCGGATTTCGTGATTTAAGAATTTTTAGATCGATCGAGTAAGGTTCAATTTCACAATAAACGCCGAGAGATCTCAATGTTCTTGCTATTAATTGTGTGAACTGAGATCCGAAATCTAAAATCACAACAGGAATATCCCCTGTTTTTCCTGACCGACTCATGCGATCTAAATTACTCATTGGGTCGATAATTGGGAGCCTCTTTGGTGACATAGACGTCGTGGACATGAGATTCCTTTAAACCCTGCGGCGAAATTCGCACAAATTCAGATTTCTCTCTTAATTCAATTAAATTTTTACAGCCTAAATAACCTAATCCCGCTCTAACTCCACCTACAAGTTGAAAAATCACTTGGGCCAACTCTCCTCGATAAGGAACCATTCCTTCAATTCCTTCAGGAACCAATTCGTGCGCCTCAACAGCCCCCTGACCATACCGATCTCTGTTGCCCTCTTTCATTGCATCTAGAGAGCCCATACCTCGATAGGACTTATAGGTCCTACCCTGATAAAAAACTAAATCCCCTGGAGCCTCATCGGTGCCCGCAAATAAACTACCAATCATTACTACATTTGCACCCGCAGCTAGCGCCTTCACAATATCACCAGAATATTTAATGCCTCCATCAGCCACCAAACATCTTCCATATTTTTTGGCAATAGGAGCGCAATTTTGAATAGCTGTAAACTGAGGAATACCCACTCCTGCCACAATTCGGGTGGTACAAATAGAACCCGACCCCATTCCCACTTTGATGGCGTCAGCACCCGCTTCAAAAAGATGGGTCGCACCTTCCGCAGTAGCCACATTTCCAGCTATCACAGGTAACTTTTTATAGTTCTGTTTTATCCATGCCACTATTTCTAAAACAGCTTTAGAATCGCCATGGGCGGTATCTACAGCTACAAAATCGACACCCGCTTTATTTAAAAGCTCTACGCGAATTTTTGCCTCTGCCCCTGTTCCAACGGCCGCACCACAACGTAATCGTCCTTTCAGATCACGATTGGCAAGAGGATGCTTGATGGTCTTCATCATATCTTTAATAGTGATAAGGCCTTTGAGATTTGAATCTTTATCCACGACAGGAAGTTTTTCAATCCGATGCTTATGCATTAACTTTACAGCATCTGCCATCGAAATTGTTTCGTCCCCAATGACAAGCCTGTTCTGCGGAGTCATCACCTCTCGTATGGTACGCTTCAAATTTTCTTCAAACCGTAAATCTCGATTAGTGACAATCCCTACCAGTTTTCCACTTTCAGTAATTGGAAAT
>JABMMY010000150.1 GCA_013205415.1 Deltaproteobacteria bacterium | reverse complement strand
GGACGGAGGTCTACAGATTCCGAAAAAGGGGGACGGAGGTCTACAGATTCGGGGTATTAGGAGCTCCTATTAAGTGTAATTAATAGGAGCTCCATTTTTTGTAATGAGGGTCCTCTTTTTATAAGGACGAGACCCTTATTTCGAACACTCTTCGGGTGTCGCCTGATGTCCGACGGCACGAAGTACCCAATCTCCTTGAACTCCCAATTGGAGCGATTTTTGCCATCCACCAGGGATTGCAAAAATAAGATTCAAACGAGGGTCCTTCATAGGAATAAAATCTCGCATGACCGAGGGCAATCCTGCCTTTGTAAACTCAATCGCTGCCCCAATATATTCACCGCCATTAACGCAGGGAAGTCCACCAGAGGCTCCCTGTGCAGGAATGTCATTCCAATAAGGGCCAGGTGTCACATCGGCGGCATTTTCAATTTCAGCCGCTACGCTATCTTGAGGTCCAGATGCCGTTTGCATTTGAAAGAAAATTTGCGCTCTTGAAGGCGGATTGGAGGCCCCGCGAGATGAGGCTAGGATGACCCGAAAATAGTCTGTTTTAAATTTGCTGATTTGAGTGGGGACCTTTAGCCAAACTGCAGCCTTTTCACCCGCTACAAAACCCTCTTGTAGAAAACCCTGTCCGCCTGCATCTGGAATCGTATCATTCTTTAATTGTATTTCCCCAGGACGAAGGCTGGAAGGATCTATAGTAATTGCCTGTACAGCATCCCATCCAAATACGGTGTTGATTGAAATAAAACTGGTTAAGAGAAATAAATAACGAAACATGAAAGCCTCCTATGCTTTTGCTTGATTTAAGAAAGACGGTGCGCCTTAACTCTTCTGTAAAGAATAGTACCCGACCTATTTTATAGGACGCCATAAAAAAAAAACACAAATGTTAATTGATGTTAACACCAAAAAAATGAGGAGCTTCAATGTGGATCATATGTCCTAGATCAGAAACTTCAATATGGACAGCTGCGGGAATAAGATTTCGCAACGCAATATTGTGCTTGGGACCAAAGAGTCGATCCTCTTTTCCTCCAATGAAAGTAGAACTCTTAGGGTCTAATTTAGAAAAATACGGCCCTCCTTTAAATCTTCTCACCGCATTTATCTGCCTTATCAGCTGCCATAAACTTTGCTTATTACCGCCAGAGGAAAGGTAGCGAGCATAGTTGCTAATAGCATCTGGGTGTTTTTTTAAATAGCTATGTGAAAAAACCTGTTCCACAATAGGGCTCAAATTTTTCTCATTTCTAGGTAGTCCCCGAATCCATTTGAAAAGCTGCGCCGTGCTATTAGGATTAAGTTCTTTGACATTAGGTGAGGTCACAAAAAATCTGAATTGGGTGTTTAGGGGTAGCTGATCCCGAAATTTTGTTCCCAGAATACTAAGTATCATACCGCCCATGCTCATTCCCATTAAAGTAAAGTGGGTTTCTAGTTGATCATTTTTTATTAATGTTTGAATAGTCAGTAGATGTTTTTTAGCGCAATCTTCCAAGGTGTAAAACCGACCCATCTTATCTCCATCACCCACTTCGGGATTGTTCAAACATAAAAGTCCCGAGAGACGTGGTAATTCCGAAGCGTTCATACACAGGCCCGGTATGGCAACTCCCCAATATTTCATTTTTTTATTGTCTCCGTAAGCATTAGTTCGGTTTAAAAGCGTTCAATATACTGACAGCGCTTGCACAAATCTTCAATGAGAACCTGTTGTCTAAAACCGTTAACGATAGCCTTGGCTCTAGGGGTGGATAAAATATCTCCGATTGGAGATTGGGTTAAATTTCCGAGGGGAATTTTCCCCTCCTTATCGAGGCAGCAAGGGACGACGGTCCCATCTACTAAAACTCCAAAGTGACTTCTAAGACCATGGCAGGTTCCCGATTCCCCCAAAATGGGTAACTGGAGATCTGGCCATGTGAATTCGGTATCAAAATGAAGTGAAAGATAGTTCTTTAAAATAAGATTTTTCTGAGTGTGGTGATTCCAATCTCTGGGGATTGAAATACCAAATCTCTTTTCAATAGCGGTAAAAAAAATACTGTTGTTTTTATTCTCTCCACCTTTCGAATTTAAATTCCATAATCGGTAGTTGATAAATAGTTTGGGACGTTTTTCAAAGGCCAATTCTGTGAATTCAAAGATGCGTCTGAGATATTCGGTGGGGTCCTTTTTCGGGAAATTATCGGTGTAACTATGGAGGGAAAAACTAACCTGTTGAATCGCCCTATGTAAAAGTAACTCTGGTGATTTAAGTAACACACCATTGGTCACCAAAAAAACCTTCAATTTTTCAACTTCACAAAGGTCTAAGAGGGTTTCTAGATTTGGATGAACTAAGGGATCTCCCATCAAATGAAGCGCCACTAACTTTGTCACTTTAGAAACTTGAGAGATCACCTGCTTAAAAGTTTCTACAGACATGATGGCCTTAGTTCGGACCACCTCTGGGCAGAAGCTGCATTGCAGATTACAGATGTTGGTGATCTCGATATTTACCTTTCGAAATGAAATAGTCTCTCCAATTGTGAATAAGATTGTCTATACCTGACCCGGGGTCAGTATTTCCATTAAAAAAGGGGATTTGAGAATTTTAGCTTTGTTTTTTGGGTTTATAAAGACACCTAACCTGCCAAATTTAACACAACTGGCTTGACTCATCCTGAAACGATTCGCAAAGTTGCCCAGTATCGGATTCGACCAACGTTTAAAGG
>JABMMY010000149.1 GCA_013205415.1 Deltaproteobacteria bacterium | reverse complement strand
AGAGAGGATTCTGAAAGACAGTCGCTAACGATATCTGCTAATTCGGTATTCAACCAATGACGAATAGGAAGTCCAAAGCCCTGTTTTTTTCTATTCATA
The DNA here is from genome assembly GCA_013205415.1 of Deltaproteobacteria bacterium. Classification (GTDB taxonomy): domain Bacteria; phylum Bdellovibrionota; class FAC87; order UBA2466; family UBA2466; genus UBA2466. Next base: position 5,921 of record JABMMY010000149.1, on the reverse strand, counting down.
ATCGCCTCAGGAACAAAGGGCCTCATCGCCTGCTTGAAAATATATTTGTTTTCAAGGTTTCGGCATTTTAAATTGACGGGAATCTTAGCTACAAAATTAACCACCTCCTGATCAATAAGAGGAACTCTCACCTCGACTCCTTGAGACATGCTCATTTTATCTACATAATTAAGATTATGATCGGCTAAAAAATGTTTCGTTTCTAAATAAAGCATCCGATTTAAAATACTTTTTTCACCTTTCACCCTATTTAAGGAGCGAATGAAGGGTTCAAAATAATTAGGTGCCGATGAGTCTGAGTGGAATCTTTCTCCTAAAACAGGCTCTACAGAGTCAAAAAAGGTGCACATGAAATAACTAGAAAGTCGTTCATCCAAATTCCACTGTAGGCTTTCGAATACCTTTGCCACTTTTCTAATACGATCATTCTTTAATAGTGTGGCCCCTCCTGATTGAACGGCCATTTGATGAGAAGAAAAGGCCAATCCTTTTTTTACAGGCCCAGGAACCCACTGCCATATCCTTTCTAATTGAACCGCCTTATGCCTGGGGTATCCCGAAAAAATATCGTCTCCACCTGCACCCGAAAGAAGAACCTTGATGCCCAACTCGCTAGCTTTTTTCGAAATCAATAGGGCATTAATGGCGGCAGGATCGGCCTGCGGTTCATCTAGATGAAAAATAACCTTCTCCAAAAACTTAAAATCTCCTGGAGTCACCTCTACAATCGAAAGGGGAAACCCCAATTGCCCAGCCACCTCTTTAGCATAATAGAGATCATTCTTAATCGAGGTCTCTTTATTTTCATGGCCGATGGTAAAGCAGTGAAATGATTTTGAGGGTTCTGCCTGTTTCATTAGGGCGACTACACTCGTAGAATCTAGTCCACCAGAAAGAAATGCCCCTACGGGCACATCTGAAAGTAATTGCCTTTTTGCAGCCTCTTGAAGTTTGCTTCTTAACTCTAAAGTGATCTCCTCCTCTGAACCTTTTAAGGTTTCTCCATACGGAATATCATAAAAATATTCTTTAATATGAATTCGTCCATTTCTAATAAGCAGCCACTCTCCAGGCTCTACTTTTTTAACCCCCTGAAAAGGGGTTCTTGGGGCTGGCGAGTACAAATAGGAAAGATAGTATCTTAAGGATTGCAGATCTAGTTCGGTGGAAATATCTTTTGAACACAGAAGTGCTTTGATCTCCGAGGCAAAAAGAAACCCTTTTTCCGTTTCACTATAATAAAGAGGCTTCACTCCAAGACCATCTCGAAAAAGTAATAGATCCCCTTTTCTAATCCCGTCTTTGTGACCCTGATCCCTTCCATCAAAAAGAGCGAGTGCAAAAATTCCATTGAGTTTAGAAAAGGCCTCTAATCCATATTCGGCATATAAATGAAGAATCACCTCGGTATCGGTTCTACTTTTAAATTGATGTCCCTTTTTCTCTAGCTCCTCTTTTAATTCAGGGAAATTATAAATTTCCCCATTATAAGTGAGCCATAGAGAAGATTCACCAGAGGCATCTATCGCCCCGTCTGCAGAGAAGCTCATGGGCTGACTGCCTGCTAAGCTCAAATCAAGAATGGAAAGACGACGATGGGAGAGCCCTATTTTACGCTCTCTGAAGGAGATAATCTTTTCTCCTGAGCCATCAGGACCGCGATGATTAATACTTTGTCCCATGGCTTTAAGTAGTTCGGAATCAAACTTTCCATAAAATCCTGCAATTCCACACATGGGATAGTCCTATGAAAATAGTAGCCAATTAACTAATTGAATTCTAATATTGTAGCATGGATGTCATTAACACCTCGCTTCCTGAAGTTTTATTAATTAAACCCAAGATTTTCAAAGATTCTCGGGGTTTCTTTTTGGAAAGCTGGAATAGCGCTCGTTACGAAGAGATCGGGCTCCCTGAGATTTTTCTCCAGGATAATATTTCATACTCAGAGCATGGAGTTTTAAGAGGTCTACACTTCCAGGAACCTAACGCTCAGGGAAAACTGATCTCAGTTCTTAAGGGAGATATTTTTGATGTGGCGGTAGATATCAGATTGGGATCTCCTAGATTTGGAAAATGGGTTGGGCTCACATTAACGGCCGATACCCATCATCAAATTTGGATCCCTCCTGGATTTGCCCATGGCTTTTTGGTGACAAGCCCCACCGCCTTAGTTTCCTACAAATCTAGTGCTTTCTATTCGCCTGAAACTGAAGGCACTGTGCTCTGGAATGATCCTGCTTTAAATATTATTTGGCCTCTATCAAATCCCAATCTAGCGGAAAAGGATATGAAGGCACCCCCTCTTTCCCAAATCCCTCAATCAAAACTGCCTAAATTTTAGTCGGTAGGCCCTATTGTTATTCTCTTTAATCTAAAAAATATTTGATACTTAGTAGGTTCCGACCAAACCCTACGTTCTCTCCCCTTCCATTTTAAGATATAATTAGAATATGCAAGATAAACTAAAAAAAGGAATCGGGATTGGGTCTGTAGTGTTATTGCTAATAAGCACCCAATTGAGAGCAAATCTAAGTCAGTCCTCTCCTCCTGGAGTCACAGCCAGTAGGCCCACTGTACCGGTAGCAATTATTTCTTTGATTGCCCTACCTGCGAACCCAGGGCCTAGTGGAGATCCCAAGGCCGGTGGAGATCCCAAGGCCGGTGGATTAAGATTTAACCAGACCTCATCTCCCTTGCACCTTAGCTCACAGTTGAAGGCCTTTATGTTACGCGATCCGGTAGCCGACCTGCAGAAAATTTCTCGATTTGTAAGAGGAACGAGAGAGGTATGTCCCTCCCAACAGGGGTATCAAAAACAGGCGGCTTCAGGGCGACTACTTCTCAGTCTTTGTATTTTAGCCTATGTTTTAGAAAAGGGTCCTGTAACCGAATACCAGGCACTCGGTATTTCTAAAGAGCAATCCTCTAATATCTCTGGAATAGATGAGAAAATAAATGTAGGGCAGGCTTTAGCCACCGCAGTAGCCGACTTTAATACCCTGTCTAAAGAAATTTATATTAACCAACCAGAAAGGCTTGAAAAGCCCACACCCTTTATTTCCTTTGTTCGGGAAAATCTTATTTATCTTAAAAAATCGGAACGAATTTTAAAGTCCTCCGATTCACAATAATCCTGTTAAAATTAATTTATGAACCGCAATATTTTTTTCAGCATCTTGGTCACCTTTTTATATTTAGTGACTAATATTTCCGAGGGAAAGGCAAAGGCACCCATCCTAAAGAAACCGATCGAATCGGATTCCCTCTCTCCTGCAATTTCTGTGGTTTCTGAATCTTTAGAAACACCAGAGTTAGAAAGCGCAAAAAATCTAAAGTATCAGAAACTTTTGAAAAAAAACTGGCTAATCCCGATGGCACCTGCAGAGTACCAACGACTGAGCAGGCGATTCACAGGACTTTCTCTTTTTGATACCGAGGGTAGACCCTGGGTGATTCCTGGAATTACCCTAGTAACACCCACCGGTTACTCAGCCAAATGGGGTGACGTCTTTACCAGTTTTAGTGTTAATAATAGAACCAGGTTTGGCCAAATCGCAGATGGATTCGCTGCAATCGGAATGGGATTTGCAGACCCTACCGAATGGATTGGTATTGAACTTACTCTAGGCTTTTTAAATGTAAAAAAAATTTTCAATTCGGGCCTGGGTTTGAGTGGGAAAATAGGTCATACCTTTTCAGATGGAACTTCAGTGGCTATTGGTAAACTTGATTTTTTACAATGGCCCCGAAATGCGGCCGATACAGGATCCAGTGAATATCTTGTGGTCTCGCGAGCTTTTCAACTGGATTATGATGCCACTAAAAATTTTAGTTTATTAATAGTAAGTGTTGGAGTGGGGGATGGCCAATTTAAATCCGATGAGCGATTTATGACCGAAACACCAGGCGTTGGGCTTTTTGGTTCGCTAAGTATGCGAATCATTCCTCCTATTAACCTAATAGCTAATTGGAATCACAATTTACACATGGGAGCCTCCATCGCACCCTTTCGGCAATTCCCCTTAATTTTTACCATTGGAGCTTTAGATCTTCTCAAAACTCAAGGAGATGGGCTACGGTATGTGATTGGAATCTCCTACTCCGACTCCTTTTTTTCAAGAAGCTTTCCGGTCAACTGGTTTAGGGGCGGTCATATTTAAAGGATTCTTGCCCCTGCCTTTTCTGCAATAGAAACGGTACCATCGGTACTAAAAGAATCTATGACTACTATTTCCTCCGCTATGGCCTTAGCACTACTAAGACACAATTCAATATTTTTTTCTTCATTCAAGGTTAAAATCACAACGGTAAGATTAGATCTCATTTTTAACCTGCCCATTTTTATTTGAAATCGCCTCTTCAAAAAGATGAACTATCTTCCCAAGAATTAGTAGTAAAGGAAATATCCTAACTATCATCATCAACAAATTAACCACACCTGCCTCAGAAAACAGATGCTCTAAATATAGGACCATAAAAACAGGCCATCCCAATCCATAGTCCCTACCCTGTAGTTTTTTAAGGAAAAATAGATACGAAAATAATGCTACAAATGGAATAAAAAATAGTCCCCACCATTTCCCGATAGCGAAGGCCTCAGCAAAAAACCCGAAAGAAACTGCAGTCCCTATGTTTTCCTCTGGTATGACTCCAGCCACATGGGCCAGATAATCTCCAGTATTCTCCTCAAGATCGATCCATTTTCCAGTCAGTGATCTAGGTAAGAGATAAAGGTTCTTCAAGAAAAATTGGCCCCCCTCTCCTTCTCTGTATTCATAGGCCGATATTAATTCATCTGCGTCATGGATAAGAGAGAAACGATCTATTAAGTTTATTTTTTTTCCAAAATAAAATCTTTCCTTTTTTCTTCCTAAATAGGCCTCGGCCTCTATTTCTTCACTGTAATTCCGAAACTTTTCGATAGAGGTAAAGTGGGTGATGATATACTCACCGAAGGAAGAGATCGTATCCGATAGATTATTTTTTCTGAACCCCGTTCTACCGTGATCTGACAACGGGGTAAGAACAAAGGCCATCAAAAGTAAGGCAAAGGTTGTGATTACTAATTGTTTAATCTTTAATTGATATTGATAAAAAACGGCACTCACCATTATCACTAGCAACGGTTCAAACATATATTGCTTTGCAGCCACAAGCACTCCACGAGCAAAGCAAATTAGAAACATAACTATTGCAGACCGATTAAAAAGATCTCTTCCCTCGGTTTTTGATAAAGTTTGACTCACTTCATACCCTAATCCGCAAAGAATCAAGGGTTGTAAATATGACATTAAGTTGATCAAGGGTCTCAAGATAAAAGGAAGATCATTTTGATAATTAACTGCAACGATACATACCCATCCACAAATAAATAACCCCCAAGATATTTTGGGTGAGTAGTACCTGGTTGATAATTTCATTCCCTGGTGGCCTTTATTATTTAAAGCTGAAACTAAAAAAGTGGCTCCGAGTAATGCCAATGCGCCTACACTATAAACCAGGGATGAGATATTGGGGGATAGCAAACCGCTATCTGCGGCCTGCCACATTAAAATTTTGGTCAATTGAGAAATGATAACGTGTCTAAGAGAGAAGAGAAGAATCAGCCAGCCAGCTATCGATGTTAATCCGCCGACTAAATTAAAGCTAAGGATTACAAAAATATTAAATAAACAAATATGGGTCGCAAAGGATAGTGAAGTGCCTTGTATTAGCTGAAGAGAAAAAACTAAAAAACTAAAGCCCCCCAAATAGAGAAATGGAATATGCTCAATTGGTTTTAAACGAAATGCCATCAAGATCCTATTAGACCTCTTTCATGACCTAAAGCATAATATTTTGTAAGATCCTTGACCAGCGCTTCGTCACAGTCGAAAAAAGTACTCGACGATGCCTTCAGCATCGCCTCCGTGCTTTTT
>JABMMY010000148.1 GCA_013205415.1 Deltaproteobacteria bacterium | reverse complement strand
CTGTCGAGCCGCTCCCAAATAGGCCACGACTCCGGCTTTCGAATTAACTAAACTAGTCCCCACCGATAGCTCACCCAAAGAATTATCGCCATAGAGCGATTCCTTAGTAATAGCTTCATCAAAGGCGGCATTAACACAACTGATAGAAACCATTAATGACGGATGGTTTGCCAACGGGGTCACAGCAGCAATTTCTTTCGAAGAGATGCTATCGGCATCTACAAACCATCTATTTCCATCTCCATGATCTAGGTGATATGCAAAAGGGGTTTCTGCAGACCCTTCGACAAGTTCCATTAGTTTCTTTTTTGTATAAGTTTTCTTAGTTCTAAAATTCTTCTTCACTCCATGCCAATCATACTTGGTATCTTGAATAGTATTTAAGGCTCCTAATTCACCCACATAAATATCTGCACTAGAAAAAGCCTTCCCTCCAAAAAGTGAAAGCTCCATTTGAGCGCTTTCAGCAAAAGCTCTCCAAGCCTCAACCTTCTGAATATACCCTTTGACTCCCTCGATATCTTGCAAAGGTAATCTACCTACAGCTACTTTAGGATCCCTACATTGTTTTACAGCCCCATAGCAGGCATCTGTCGGAGTGAAGTTTCTTCCTAAATTTGATCGATACGCAAAATAATAGCTGGGGGGAACCATTTGAGAATCGCCTAATATAGTCACGTATCTTAAGGGACTGGAATCTCCCATTCGATTTTGTAAGAAGTTAGAGATCTTTTTTGCCAACTCATAATCGTATCCAGCCTTTTTTTCAGGTTCATAGGCCTTAACAAAATTATCTCGGTCCTCTTTTTCTTTATATCCTGAGGGTAATTCATCTTCAGAAATCGGTTTTTCGGAACTATCGATCTCTTCCACCGTAACTATAGTTGTTTTAATCCCTAATTTTTGTTCATGATAATTTTTCAAGACCTCTGCAGCAGCAAGTAATTTATCGGATGTAATAATAACTGAAGGAAAAGAAAATAGTTCCCCCCAAGAAAGACTAATATCCTTATCGCTATAAACCACCTTGATGTCTGCTGAAATTACTTTTAAGACCTTTCCTGTTTCGAGATCCACCTGAACAGGAAATAGGTTCACATAAAGAGCCCCTTTGTTTTGATGACTCTCTATCAATTTCCCTGGAAAATATCTTTGCTTTGACTGCAGATTAAACCTCAATGGTTTATTTAATTTCCATACATAGGCCTCGGCAGACTTTGAAATAGGAACCGAAAGTGACGTTTCCTCTAGGACAATATTTTCAAGTTTAGCCTCTACCTGTTGATTAGGGTCCACCTTAAATAATCGTAATAATTGAGGGACGATAGGCATTCCATCCATAACTAGAGAGCGAGAGTCAGGAAGGCTTAGGTTAACCTGCCCGCCTTTCACCTGGGTAAATCGTAGCTGGTTTATCGTTAAAGGCTCGGTTCGAACTGCATTTCGAGGGGGGGTGCCCTTCCCTAGTAACTTTAGCTCCAAGGGAAGTTCTCTTTGAAAAAAATCGGGTCTTGAAAAGGCGAAACCAACCTGGCCCAAAAACAGGGCTAAAACCACCATTACCTTAAATAATCCGATTTCCATATTCCCCCTTTTAACATGGATTCTCGACGCATTGTCACACTTAATAAAAAAACTGAAAGTTACCTTCTAAGTCCCCTTAAGTAGCCCAAAATTGTTATTTCTTGCGAAAATCAGGTCCCTTTCTTAGCTCAATTTAACCCGCCCTCCCTTTGATTTTAGATCTTTGGCGCACAATTTGATTCAACTTCCTAATAAAACAGTTGCATAACTAGATCACTTGCATCTATAAACAGTGCTTAATTACCGTAAAAATTATGGTTTTCTCGGTAAAGACTTTGATTAAGGAAAAAGTATGAAATTAGGAATCGTGGGTAGAAAAGTAGGAATGACTCAGGTCTTTGATGATAATGGAAACGTAGTTCCCATCACAGTTATTGATACTTCCAATTGTTTTGTGACTCAAATTAAAACAAAAAGTACAGATGGTTACACCGCTGTACAGGTCGGTTTTGGCGAAAAGAAACCACAAAACGTCACTAAACCTGAAATGGGTCACTTTAAAAAAGCTGGCGTGCAAGCACGAAGATCGACTAAAGAACTTCGTTGCGAAAATACAGACGATGTAACTCAGCTAAAACCTGGCCAAACTCTTTCGGTAGGCATGTTTGAAAAGGGCGACCACGTAGATGTCGCAGGAAATACCCGCGGTAAAGGTTTCCAAGGGGTTATGAAACGTTGGGGCTTTCACGGTTGCGATGCCTCTCACGGTGGACACAAATATTTTCGTCATGGTGGATCTAGTGGTAGCAATACCTTCCCTGGAAAAGTTCTTAAAAATAAAGGGATGCCTGGACACACTGGAGATGTACTTCGTACGGTCAGCAATTTAAAAGTTGTGGATGTAAAACCTGAGCAAAACTTAATCTTTTTAAAAGGGGCTGTTCCAGGGGCAAAAAATGGAATGCTAGTTCTTAGAGTTTCCAATCGTTCTAAGAAACAACCCACCGGGCGAACTCTTACTAAATAGAGTAGTTTAAATTTAGCTAACAAGCTGTAGACAAGGGGACTTCGGTCCCCTTTTTTATTTTGGTGTTGCGATTGCATCTAGTAGAATATGACTAGATTGAAAGGGGAGATCGTATGTCAGCACTTAGTCGACAGCTTCCAGTATACACTTGGATTTTTAGTCTATTTATTTTCATTTTTTCAAGCTACGCCAAGGCTGATCGCCCACTAGAAAACAACCAGAGGCGTTCACCTTCTAATCAAATCGTCCCACCTATACAGAATACAATAGGTCATGATTCAATGCTCCCAGAACCACCTGCAGTAACGACACCTACCTCTAGACCTATAGTCCCTAATACGCGTATAACTAAACCCAAAGGATCTCGTTCTCCCTCGGTTCTCCCCTCTACGGTTTCAGGAAGCATCAAAAAAATGATAGGCAATCAGACTCCTGTCCGAGGAACCACACCATCAACCGCAATAGAAACTCCATTAATGACAAAGATTTATGTTTTCCAAGGAAAAATTAAAAGTGCTGGAGATTCATCGATTACTTATAGTTCCCTAACTCAAAAGGAATTTGTTATCGTAAAATCGGATAACAGCGGAAGGTTCAAGATTGAACTACCCCCTGGAGAATATACTATTTTCGCCGAAACCGACCCCGGAAAGCTCTATCGAAATTCCTTTGATGGAATGGGTAATTTTTCAACCGTTACTATTAAAGATGGCGAAAATATCGTTGAAGATATTAAAGATACCCAAACCGCAGATTTCTAATGTAATCGTTTAAAACAGCACGCTGAAAGAGGCGATTCACAGCCCAAAAAATCGTCTGGTATTATCGGAAGTTTTATCCATTCGACATCCATTTTCATTTCCACCAAAACTTCCGCTACATACCTTTGCAAAAGACGTGAGTTCCAAAGTGTCAAATTCGAAGAGATAAATAG